>NZ_NYWI01000041.1:0-6231 GCF_002684955.1 Tistrella sp.
CCCTGCCCCGTCTGGCGAGGGAGAGAGAAAGAGAGAGTGCGGGGCGCCGAACGCAGCAACGCCGCCCGCGGCGAGATGCCGGGGCGGCGTTTGCTGGAAACTTGGTTGCGGGGGCACGCAACCAACGATATCAGCAGGGCCTTTTCCAAGCAGCGGCATGATGGGATGATTTCGTTACCGACCTTGTTTAGCGGCGGCCCAGCTAGACCATCAGATGTGCCGCCTCGTTGGCCTTAATGGAGAGTACGGGTCAACGTCGCGGTAACTCCCTGCCCTTAACCAACACTTCCTGTCCGGTTTCCAGCCTGTAGGTATCGGGGAAGAAATGCACGAGCCATTGTTTGACGACGCGCCAGACCCCGTCGAAGTCATCTTCCTGATCCGTGCCGCCGAGGCGGTCGGCCAGAAACTCGTACGCTTTTGCGTCCGTCAAACCGGCGGATGTCAGCTTGTCTATCTCGACGAGCAACGGCATCTGTTTCAATATGCCCGCCACATAGGCGGTGAACAGATCCTGCGTTAGCCCCTGCGGCGGAGACAGCGCCGCAAGGTCCTCCTGCGCCGCCTCGAAGGCGCTGCTCACCATCGTATCGGCGCCGCGCCCGCGATAGACCTGCCAGAGGCGGTCCGGCGTCGGGCATTGCGGCACCCACAATGTCTGCTCCGCCTCCATCGCAGCATCGTCTTCGACTTCCGGAAGACGGCGCGGGGTGTCGTCCTCTTTCAGGGCGTCCGCCTGGCGGCGAATGCGGTCGCGCAACTCTTCGGTGGCTTGCACAGCAGAGCCCAGCAGTGACTGTTCCCATTCAGCCAGCCCCGCGAACTCGGCCGGAAGGGCAACAAGCAACTCGACATTGGATGGGGTGTGCCAGCCGAGGCCCCGCGCCGTGAGATTGGCGGAACCGACCAGAGAACCCCGACCATTGGAATAGTATTTTGCATGCAGGTGAGGATGCACCAGAAGGCGACCGCCGCGCGCCTGTGCAACGTCGTCGAGAATTTCGATATCACAGACACCGGAGGCAATATCTTCGGGAAGCCAGCGCGTGATGCAGATGCATTCGGACACCGTTTCGGGAACGGCATCGAGCAACCGGCGCAGGGTCGGGGATTTTATATAGGGCGCTGCTATGACCACCCGGTCGTTTGCGGCCCTGACAAGTTCGAGAATCCCGTCGCCGGGAAGGACAACCGCCATATCATTCGTCGTCCTCTTCCGCGAGGAAGAAGCGCGCCATCTTTCCCCATTCCTGCCGCATCTCGAACAGCCTGTTCTTCTGGTGCACCTCCTCCATTTCGTAGCGCGCCCATGCCGCGAACAGCAGTTCCAGCGTGTCGGCCGCCGTGTGTATCCGCTCCATCAACTCGGCGTCGGTTTCGTCGCCGATCTCGGGCCGCAGCGACGCTATGAGCTGGTCGTAAAAGGGATGGTTGCTGTTGAAAACGACTTCGGTCAGCCCGCCCTGTTTGTGCTCGACATTGAAGAAGGCATAGCCTTCCATCGCCTTCTCAAGGAACAGGACCTTCCGCTTGCGCGTGAATGTCGCTTGGGCGATTTCGTGCGCGACATCCTGCCGGTAGTGTTTATCTTCGGTAAGGTCTTTTTCGAGATTGTCGCGATCCTCTTCCGTGAACTCTTCACGGTCCGAGTCGGTCTCGTGTCCCTGTTCTGCGCGTTCGCGAAATTTCGTCGTGGCCAGGTCGGAAACATCCGGCTCGTCATGCCGATCATCTTTCGTCCGACGCCCGACATTCTGTTTCTTGAGCCGTTTCCGCATTTCCGGAATTTGCTGGCGTATGTGATCCACGATAGGCAGCAGGATCGCGCGCGGGTCGCCTTCGCCCTGAATGCGCTCCTGAAACTCCGACCGCGATTCGCCGGGATTGGCTTCGGCCTTCCAGTCGAACTGGGCCATATGCGAGAAAATCGTCGCGCTTTGTTTGGTATTTGTAACGCCGAACACCTCGTCCAGCGTTGAAGGAAACTCGACCTCGACGCCCCACCAGCGTTCGGTGGGGTCGTAGCTGTTGGTCCATGCGGGATCGAGGTCCAGTTCGCGGCCCTCACGGACGATGGACAATCCGATGTTCTTGGCGGCGTGCTTGCCATAGGGCTTATGACCGCGGTCGCTCCTGTCGTCGGGAACGGTCTCCTCCCGCGCCCAGCTCATGCGGATCACGACATCGTGCTTTGCACCATCATAGTCGATGGAGAACACCTCGTCCGCGTCACCCCAGGGCTGAAACATTGGCTCTGTGTTGAACGGGGCCGGCGTCGATGAATTGCGCATCAGGTAGAGCGGATCGTTGACGCGCACCGGCTCGTCGAAGGTCGACTCATCCTCGCCTTCGAGCAACGCCAGGAGCCGGATCGACAGGCGCCCGTCGTCGATGAACTTCCTGTACATGCGTCCGACAAGCGATTCCGTATGGCGCAGCGTCGCCAGCGCGCCGCGCCAGCTCAGGCGATGATCGTCGAAATTCCTCCAGAGAACGAGCGTGCCGGTCGTCTCGACGTTGTCGGAACGGGCGCGCCATTCATCGGGCAACGGTTTGTGCGCGGGAGCCGGAACCGCATATAGCCGCCGCCCTTCGATGTCGTCTACATCGAGATAGGAATACATGGCGTTGTCGGGACCGTTCTGCCACGTCCAGACTTCGACCCGGCGGCACTGCGATATCGACGAATTCGGCAGGCCCATGCCGAAACGGCCGATACCCTTCCGGTCCGTCAGATGCGTGCCGTTTCCGAACTGAAGGGCGAGACGCAGCGTCTCGGGCGTCATGCCGTCGCCGTTATCTAGAATTCCGATTGCCTGAATCCTGCGGCTGGCGCGTTCGTTGACCTGCCGGTACGCTTCAAAGCAGATCACCTCAACATTGCTTGCATTCGCCTGGACGGAGTTGTCGATCAGCTCCGCAAGCGCGTATGCGGTGTTCTTGTAGCCGCTGTCGCGCATGGCCTTGACAGCCAGTTCAGGCGGAATGATTTCTCCGTCGAGCCTTTGCGACTCAGCAGCTTCTGTCAGGCTCATCCCAAACGTCCTCCCAGTTCTTGAATGCGTCGGCAACGCTGCCAAAGCCGGGCAAGTGCGGATCGACAACCGTTACAATTTCGGCCTCGTCATTTCCACCGGCCCGCGTGCCGCGTGTCGCCCTGCCAACCATCTGGCTGTAAAGAACAAGCGACCGGGTCGGGCGTGCGATGACCGCCGCGCTTGTCGCGGGCGCATCGAATCCGGTGGTTAAGACACCATAGTTCACAACCACCATAGCGCGATTATCTTTACTTTTAAAACGCCTGATTATTCTTTCGCGTTCTGCAGTATTGCTTTGCCCTGTCACAACGAATGCTTCATGTCCGCGTATGGACAAGATAGCCGTAAGCATGCGCGCGTTCTCTACAGAGGGCGCGAACACGATGACGCGACGGTGCCGCGTCATCAGGTCCTCGACAGCGGCCAGAATTCTCAGGTTGCGCTGCGTGTCCGTTCCCAGACGTTCCAGAATCTGCTCCGGTACGTCGATTGCGGACGAGAGCGCATTGACATCGTTCTCGCTCAGCTTGAGACCTGCATCGGAATTCAGTGTGCGGAAGATCGGCCGCGCAAGATACTTCTGGTCGATCAGGAAGGTGACGGGGTCGTCGTAGCCCTCGACTTCGAGCGTGACCTTGCGGCCGTCGAAATAGTCCGAAAGCTTGCGGTCCTCGCCGATATCCGACCAGCTTCGTCCCGGCGTCGCCGTCAGCCCAAGCAAGGCGTTGTGCGGCCGTTTGCTGTAAAGGGCCGTGAGGATCGCCGCGTATGTCGGCGCAATCGCCTGGTGGGCCTCGTCGATAATCGTCAACGAGACGCGGTCGGCCAGACGCAACAGTGTTGCGGGATCGCGGCTGTCGAGCGCGGACATCTTGGCGAGACCGGAAACGATCACACCGTCCTGTATGTCGAGAACGCCCGGTTTCCTGTGTCCCCAGAATCGGACGAGTCCGGTTTCCCGGTTGCCGAGGAAACGCCATGCGTTCTCAAACTCGTCGGCGGCTTGGTCGAGAAGTTCCGCATTTTGGGCCAGCCAGCAGACGACAGTCGGCTCGCTCCGGCGAAGATGCTGCGCGACGATGTGCATTGCCGTGCGGGTCTTGCCCGCACCGGTTGGCATATGAAGAATGACCTTGCGCGGCGCGTCGGCCAACGCGTGCACGACACGCTCGGCGGCGGCGCGCTGGTGATCGAACAGCGCGTAACCGGCAACCGCCTTTATGGCGTCCGGTGACGAGTCCGCCGGCGCGCGAACGTCTCGGACCACGCCGAAGAACGAGTACAGTACAGCCAGCGCCGCGGGGTCCGCGGCGGCGGCGCAGAGATCGTCGTAGAGCGTGCGGCCGTCTTTCGCGCCGAGATGCCCGCCCAGCTCGCGCGCCTTGGGTAACGGCAGCATGCGGATGATGCGGTCGCGCATCTCCGCATCGCGCAATGCCTCGGAGGGCTCGACAAGGCTGGCGGCCAGCTCCCCGAGCCGCGTGCCGGAATCCAGCTCGGGGTCGAGCCCCTGAAGCGTATCCACGATCGACGGACCGATCACCTCCCGCAACGCCGATGCCTTGGCGTTGCGCAATAGAGTTTGAAGCGCGATGCCCGGTGCGGTGTCCGGCGTGTCGGTAGATGTGGTCATGGTTCATTCACGGCGGGTGCGATGCGCCTGACCTTTCGTGTTCATGTCGTTCGTATCCATTCTCGCCCATCCGATTTGCGGCATACGTTTCACCTGATCTTTTCAGGCAGTTCCGCCGTATCATCGCCGGTTTCTCTTTGATACCTGTCAAGTAGTGTCGCCTCGGTGTAGTTTTTTGCATTCTTCCCGACCATGTACAAAAGAACTTCACGTATCGTCACCTTGTGGCCATTGAGCATGATCTTTTTGTTCGGCTCCCACATCAGCCACTGGAACGGCTCTTCATTGAGGCTGTCGGGCAGCTCGGCGGCGAGCTTGGTGGCCCGCGCCAGGCTCATATCCTTCGTGAAGCGGGCAATCACACGGGTCATTATTTCCAGTCCGATCGGACGGAAGAGAACGTGGCCCCCGTGGCTACCGCGATACTTCTTAACCACCGGTTCGGTGTTCTTTGCGCTGAAAAACTCGTCTAGCGCTTTGAAATTCTTCCTGAGTTGAAGGAAATAGGTTTCCGCGAACTTGAAATATTTATCCAACGTCTCATCGTCTGGGCGCACTCGCTGCAAATCTGCCTTCTGCTCTCTCAAGTCCCAATGCGAGTTGGTAAACAGAATTGTCAGAACGTCGTAGAGGTTGGCGATTGTCGTTAAACTCGTCGTGTTGGCCGTTGGCATGTTATTGCTGGCGACAAAAGCGATCCTATCGTCGGCGAAAAGGTCCGTTTGCTCAATAAGTCGCCTTACGCAAATGGCCATGACATCGTCTTCATCGAGGGCGATGATTTCCCCTTTGGAAACGGGCCGTGCCGTCTTGTTTAAGGTCGTGAATAAGCGGCGTGTGCGCTCCAATCCTCTTTTGGTGTCCTTGTGTCCGACGAAGATGACGGAGAGTTCGTCATAGGGGTCGTTGTCCAGGCCGTCTTTCACAGCCTTCTTGATGCCCGCCAGACGATGCTGACCGTCGAGCGCAAAGAGTTTCTCCTGCCCCGTGAGCGTCAGGAATCCGACGGCGGAAACCGTATCCTCGGTCAGGTTCTTTAGCTCATCCGAGGCGGCCTTACTCCGAACATCCGAAAGAGCGTGCCAGTTCGGTTGGCCGCCGTATGTGGCAATGACAAGTGAATTAAAGAAGCGCTCGGGCTGTCTCTTGAGATAGTCCGCGATCTGTGCGGCCCTGCCTTTCTTGAGGTGTCGTTGTATCATGTCCGAAAGCGCTTCGTTCTCGTGAATTTCCTTCGCGTAGTTGACGCGCGAACTCAGTTCCCCCACGTTCATAAGGCAGGAGTAGAAAACCCAATCTCCCATGACGCCACGGAGAGCCGGCAGTACGATTTCTTTGTGCTTTTTCGGCATTACCTGAACGCCCTCCGTTTTTGTTTTGTATCGGCTTCAAGGTCTCCTTCGGAGAATGGCGGCATCAGCGCCGTATTGAGCTGTTTTTCGAGCGCCTGCAAATCATCTGAGAGTCCGTCCGAGAAGTTATCTATGATTTCCGGCTCCTTGCGATTCTCCGCATCATGATCCGGATCATGGCGAGGCGGAGGAATGCCAAAGCCATCCG
>NZ_NYWI01000042.1:0-105092 GCF_002684955.1 Tistrella sp.
GAAGATCATCCTTCGAGCGCAACGCGGCGACCCTCTCCCGGCTATCAGGCCAAACATCCTACCAGGAGACGGCCCGATGAGTGGAATTCATACAAGCGCAGATCTTGCCCACCGGCCGCTCGGCGCCCCCGTCACGACCACAGGGGTCCCGGCCGTCGAAGCCGGCTGGAAGCGCCGTCTTGGTCAGATCCTGCACACGCCGGATGAAAAGGATGTGCGTCGCTTCCTGGACGGTACCGCCACGGATGCGCTGAGGGCAGTGGCGGCTGAATTCAACGGCCGCGGCCATCCGGCCGAGGTGGAACGCGACGAGACGACGGGCGGTGTCTCGCTGGTGCTGCCTGCCGAAGGCGTGCGAAACTTCATCTATGGCATCCAGCCGGCCAGCCATCCGCTGCCCGCCCTGACGGCAATGGATGCCGCCCGCCCCGATCTGCGCCACGAGGCCCGCACCTGGTTCAGCGACGGCAGCCGCGGCTATGACGTCTACGGCCTGACCCGCGATCAGCTGATCGCCGACGTGCTGGTCCAGTTCGACCACTACCAGTCCCTGGTCCAGTCGCCCGGTGCCGCACTCTTCGCCGGCGCGCCGGAACAGACCCCCGAATAGGCAGGCGCTTTGGCCCTATGCTTCATCCGTCCGCCGCCGACATCTTGAACGAACTCCGTCAGGCGATCATCGACGGGGCCTGTCCGGCAGGCACGGAACTGCGCCAGGACAGGCTGGCGGAAAGGCATGGGGTCGATCCGGCCCTGATCCGCTCAGCCCTGCTGCAGCTGGATGCAGAAGGGCTGGTGCGGATCCTGCCGGGCATCGGCGCCGTGGTGTCGTCGATCTCGCGAGAGGAGATCGACGACGTCTTCGACCTGAGAGTGATCCTGGAGCCGCGGCTGCTGCGCCGCGCCATTCCCGCCCTGACAGCGGCCGATTTCGCCCGGATCGAGACCATCCACCATCTGTTCATCGGCGCCGTCGCCGCCAGCGACATGGCCCGCTGGGGCGCCCTGAATGCCGAACTGCATCTGGCGATCTACGCCCATGCCCGTCTGCCACGCAGCCTGCGCATCGTGACCGGGCTGCTGCAGACCTGCGATCGCTATACCCGGCTTCAGCTCTCCACCACCCCGTCCCCCGGCCGGGCCGAGCGGGAACACGGCATGCTGATCGCCCTCTGCCGGAGGGGGGAGATCGATGCGGCCTGCAGGGTTTTGACCACCCATATCGACGGCGTGCGGGCGGATCTGCATACCGCCCTCGCCTGAGCCGCGATCGCTTAGCCCGCCCCGCCCTCCCTGCCGGTCAGGGATGCATGCGCGCGCCCTTGGTGATCCGGTCGACCACGCGTCGATCGGCCCGGATGCCCAGGCCGACCAGCTTCGCCGTCTCTGGCTGCTGTTCTGCAAAGACCGCGCGGTTGGCGGCGTCATGGCCGGTCGCGAACATCTCTTCGACATAGAGCGCCGGCACCAACTCGCGCTCCAGGCAGCGGCGGCGGATGGTGGCGAGCGTCGGGCCATCGGCCGACAGCACGATGACCGGCTGCACCGACAGCGGCAATGCGGCATTGCCCGCGGCATCGCGGTAGGGCTCGCCCATGATCTCAGGCGCGGCCCCGGTTACACCGCTCATCAGGAACGCCGTGACGTTCAGTTTCTGCCACACGGCAAGGTCATCGCGCACCACCAGCGCGATCTTGGTCTCGAACCGCATATCTCCGGGGGGCTCCTTACGGGAGGGGGGCAGCTGCGATCCGGCGAAGGAGTGATTTCAGCTCCTCTGCTGCCGGGCCGCCCAGGGCCGCATCGACATCGGCATTCAGTGCATCCATCTCGGCCTGGAGCGGGCCGCGCAGCGCACGGCCCCGATCGGTCAGGTGCAGGGCGTTGACCCGCCGGTCCCGGGCAGATGGCCGGCGCGCGATCAGCTCCAGCTTGACCAGACGGTCGATGACGCCGGTGATGGTGGCGCTGTCCAGCACCAGGCGGGTGCCGATGGCGGCACCGCTCTGCCCGTCCTCTTCCCACAGGAGCTGGAGCACGGCGTACTGGACCGGGGTCACCCCATGCCGGGCCAGCCGGTCGCGGGCCGCACGTGTCACGGCCTGGGCGGCCTTGCCGGTCAGGAAACTGATGCAGTCTTCGATACGGTTCATGAGATAAACGCTCGCATACATATATCTCGTATACGAGTCTTTTTATCGGCCGATATCACCGGGCGAATGACAGGCCTGCCTCACATCAGCGGCACGCCTGCGATCCAGCGATGGCCTGCGAAAAGGGCTACGTAAACCACGAGCGCCACCAGCCAGCGCCACCAGGCGATCTCGGCGAAGGCGCCCTTGGCCTTGCCCGCGAAGATGGCGGCAAAGGGGACATAGGAGCTGGCGGCGGCAAACAGCATCCACGAAACCGGCATGTCGCGGCGCTTGCGGATCTCGATCAGCCGGCTGCCGGCGAATGCGACGATGAAGATCGTGACGCCCAGAATGGTGGTGGCCAGGTCGCCATTGGCCAGGACATGGGCGACCGCCCAGATCATGATCCCCCACATCAGCGGATGACGGGTGATCTTGAGCACGCCGACCGCCTTGGGTGCCGGCGCACCGGCGGCATCGGCCCCGGCCATGGTCGGGTTGCGCTGGGTCAGCCCCAGCACGGCGAAGGCGACGGCAAACAGCATCAGGGTGAAGGCGAGATGGCGCAGCGCCCCGCTGCCGTCCCAGAGCGGCACATAGGGCGCCTGCCCATAGCCCCAGATCAGAATGCCCAGAGAGAAGAGCGCCACCAGAGAGAACAGGGCGCGATAGGCGCCCTCCCCCAGCGAGGCGATCATATAGCGTCTGACCGCCGGGATGCCCGGCACCAGATGGGTGATGAGGAACAGCACCGCGCCAATGGCGAGGCCGATCATCTGATGCATGGATCCCGTCCTCTGCGTTTTTTATGGCACGTGCCCGTGCCCGGTCATGCTCAAGGCAGCATGACGCAGCAGGATGACGGGTTCAATCCCGGGCAGGTGGCCTGCCCGGAACATATTCCGGCTCAGAACATGTTGAGTTCGAGTCGGGCGTCCTCGCTCATCATCTCAGGGGTCCAGGGCGGATCCCAGACAACCTCGACGGTCACGTCGGAGATGCCGGCAATGTCCCGGATCTTGGTCTCGATCTCGACCGGCAGGCTTTCGGCCACCGGACACATCGGCGAGGTGAGGGTCATGCGGATATAGGCCTGGTCGCCCGCATCGACGCGCACCTCGTAGATCAGACCCAGATCGTAGATGTTCACCGGGATCTCGGGGTCGTAGCAGCTGCGCAGCACGTCGATGACGGCGGCTTCGAGATCCCCCGGATCGTCCTGTGGCAGTGGGTTCGTGTTGTCGCTCATATCGCCTGTTTCCGTTCGAAACCCGTCGTCTCCGGCCGCCTGCATCGGGCGGGCCTGATGATTGCCTTGGGCCCGCGTCACTCGGTCGAAACCGGCCCGCCGGCCCCGCCTGCGTCGCCGCCATGCTCCAATGCCCGGGCCAGGGTGTGCCAGGGCAGGGTGGCGCATTTCACGCGGCTCGGAAATTCACGCACGCCCCCCAGTGCCGCCAGAACGCCCAGGGTCGCCTCGACCTCCGGATGGTCCAGCGCCCGGGGATCGGCCCCGGTCACCAGATCGCGGAACCGGGTGAACATCTCCGCGATCTCGGCCCGGCTGCGCCCCTGCACCACCTCGGTCATCATCGATGCCGAGGCGGTCGAGATGGCGCAACCACGGCCCTTGAACGCGATCTCCGCCACCCGATCCCCCTCGAACCTCAGATCGACCGTCACCTCGTCGCCGCAGAGCGGGTTATGCCCATGGGCGCTGGCATCGGCCGGGTCCAGCCGGCCGAAATGCCGCGGGTTGCGGTTATGGTCCAGGATGATCTGCTGATAGAGCGACCGGAGGTCGTCGTCGAGGGCGGTATCGGCCGGCATGGCGGGTCTCCTCAGCCCATGAACTTCACGACCTTGCGCAGCCCGTCGACCAGCGCATCGACCTCGGCGCGGGTGTTGTACATGCCGAAAGACGCACGCGCCGTTGCCGGCAGGCCGAAACGGGCCATCAGCGGCTGGGTGCAGTGATGACCGGTGCGCACCGCAATGCCCTGCTGATCCAGGATCGTGCCGATATCATGCGGATGAATGCCATCGATGGCAAAGGACACCACACCCGCCTTTTCGCGCGCTTCGCCCACGATCTTCAGCCGGTTGATCTCGCGCAGCCGCTCATGGGCATAGGCGGTCAGGTCGTGCTCGTGGGCCGCCACGGCCTCGACGCCGACCGCGGCCAGATAGTCGAGCGCGGCGGCAAAGGCGATCGCCCCCACGATATGCGGCGTGCCGGCCTCGAACTTCGCCGGCGGCGGCGCATAGGTGGTCTTCTCGAAGCTCACCGTCTCGATCATGTCGCCACCGCCCTGCCAGGGCGGCATGGCTTCCAGCAGCGGCAGCTTGCCGTAGAGCACCCCGAAACCGGTCGGCCCATAGGCCTTGTGCGACGAAACCGCATAGAAATCGGCATCCAGCGCCCGGACATCGACCCGCATATGCGGCAGGGCCTGGGCGCCGTCGATCACCGCAATCGCCCCCGCGGCATGGGCCGCATCGATCATCCGCCGCAGCGGCAGGATGGTGCCGAGCGCGTTGGAGACATGGGCCACGGCCATGATCTTCACCCGGCCGCCGGCGATCATCCGGTCGAAGGCATCCTGGTCGACCTCGCCGGTATCGGTCACCGGCACCACCACCAGCCGCGCGCCGGTCTGCTCCGCCACGATCTGCCAGGGCACGATGTTGGAGTGATGTTCCAGATGGGTGATCAGGATCTCGTCACCCGGCTTCAGATGGGCCCGGCCCCAGGTATAGGCGACGAGGTTCAGCCCTTCGGTGGTGCCGCGGGTGAAGACGATCTCCCGCTCGGAAGCGGCGTTGAGCCAGGCCCGCACGGTTTCGCGCGCCGCCTCGTAGGCCGAGGTCGCCTTTTCCGACAGGTAGTGCACGCCCCGATGGACATTGGCGTAAGAGGTCTCATAGACCGCCCGCTCGGCATCCAGCACCTGGCGCGGCTTCTGCGAGGAGGCCGCATTGTCGAAATAGACCAGCGGTTTGCCGCGCACCTGGGTGGCCAGGATCGGGAAATCGGCGCGGATCCGCTCCACGTCGTAAACCGGCAGGGTCTTCTGATCGGTCATCACGCCGTCGCCTCCTTCGCGACCGTCTCGTTCAGCACGGTCTGGGCCATGTGGCGGTCGACCCAGCCCGAGACCTGCTCGCGGAAGGTCTCGAAGGGCAGACGGTCGACGATTTCCTCGGCGAAGGCCCGGGTCAGGATCCGCCGGCCTTCGGCGGCATCCAGTCCGCGGCTTCGCAGGTAGAACAGTTCCTGCTCCGAGATGGCGCCGACGGTTGCGCCATGGGCGCATTTCACCTCGTCGGCATGGATCTCGAGCTCGGGCTTGGGCAGGATCTCGGCCTCACGCGAGGCAAGCAGGTTGCGGCTCGACATCTCCGCATCGGTGCCGATCGCCCCCGGAAGGACATGGACCCGGCCGTTGAAGATGCCGCGCGCCCGGCCACCCGCCACACCCTTCCAGGTCTGGGACAGGCGGCAGTCGCGGGCGCGGTGCTCGACATTGGACCGGGTGTCGGTCTGCTGCTCGGCACCGATGGCGAAGAGCCCGTCCAGCACCGCCGCCGCGCCGCGGCCTTCCAGGGCCACGTCCAGCGTGTGGCGCGACAGCCGGCCGCCCATGTCGATCTGGATCATGTCGAGTTCGGCATCGCCCGCAATCGACGATGCCAGCCGGTCGATATGGAAGCCCTTCTCGCCGCTGGTCTGCAGGCGGATCAGGGTCAGCTTCGCCCCGCGGCCCAGGCGGATCTCCACCGTGGCATTGACGAAGGCGGTCTCGCCGGCAAGGCCGCGCCAGTGCTCGATCACCGTCGCCCGGGCATTCTCGGCCAGGTCGATCACGATCCGCGGCTGCGCGACCACCGGCATACGGGGGGCGAGGGCGTGATGGAGCAGGTGCACCGGCCGGGCCAGTTCCACCCCGCGCGGCACCAGAACCGCCGCACCATCGGCAAGCGCCGCCTGATTGAGGGCGGCAAAGCCGTCACGATCCCCGCGCGCCACCTGACCCAGCACCGCATGCACCCGATCGGGGGCGGTGGCGAGTGCCTGGGACAGCCCGGCGACCACCACCCCGTCGGCCAGTTCCCCCACCGCCGAGAGCTCGTCGGAGAAGACCCCGTTCACCATGGCGATACGGTCGCAGTCGAGCCCCTTGGGCACGATCGGCTGCAGATGCGCCCAGGTCAGCCGTGGTGCCGCCGCATCGGCGGCGGCGAAGCTCTGGCCGTAGAGCGCGTTCAGGCGAAGATTGCGCCAGTCCTCCTGGCGCGGGGTCGGCAGGCCCAGGGCACGGAAACCGTCCCGACCGGCCGCCCGCAGCGCCTCCAGCCAGTCCGGCCCGGTCTTGGCTCCCTGGGCCGCGATCAGCAGGTCCAGCTTGTCGGGCGTGGCATCCAGAACCGCCATGATCTCAGGCCTCCGCCCCGGCCAGATCCTCGACCCAGCCATAGCCCTTCTGCTCCAGCTCGAGCGCCAGCGACTTGTCGCCGGAGCGCACGATCCGGCCCCGGGCCAGCACATGGACGAAATCGGGCACGATGTGATCGAGCAGGCGCTGATAATGGGTGATCATCACGAAGGACCGCGCCGCATCCCTGAGCGCATTCACCCCGTCGGCCACCGCCTTCAGCGCGTCGATGTCGAGCCCGCTGTCGGTCTCGTCCAGGATGCAGAGCTTCGGCTCCAGCACCGCCATCTGGAAGATCTCGTTGCGCTTCTTCTCGCCGCCCGAGAAACCGGCATTGACCGGGCGCTTCAGCAGGCTCTCGTCCAGATGCACGATCTTCAGCTTCTGGCGGACCAGCTTCAGGAACTGCACGCCGTCCAGCTCGGGCTGGCCTTCATGCTTGCGCCGGGCGTTCAGCGCCGCCTTCAGCAGATAGGTGTTGTTCACACCCGGGATCTCGACCGGATACTGGAAGGCCAGGAACACCCCCGACCGCGCCCGCTCTTCCGGCGCCATCTCCAGCAGATCCTGCCCCATATAGGTGACCGACCCCTGCGTGACCTCATAGCCGTCGCGGCCGGCCAGGATGTGGGAGAGCGTGCTCTTGCCGGCGCCGTTGGGCCCCATGATGGCGTGGACCTCGCCGGGGCGCACGTCCAGGTTCAGGCCGCGCAGGATCTCCTTGCCGTCGACGCGGGCGTGCAGGTCGCGGATGATGAGCATGTTGGTCCTCGAATGAGATCGTCCGGCGGCCTTGCGCGGCCGCAATGCGTCAGGCCCGGCAGGGTCGCGGGCCGCGGGAAACGGATGGCCGGCTCAGCCGACGCTGCCTTCCAGCGTGATGCCGAGCAGTTTCTGCGCCTCGACCGCGAACTCCATCGGCAGCTCCTTCAGGACGTCCTTGCAGAAGCCGTTGATGATCATCGACACGGCATCCTCGGCCGACAGCCCGCGCTGCATCAGATAGAACAGCTGGTCGTCGCTGATCTTCGAGGTCGTCGCCTCGTGTTCGACCTGTGCCGTGGGGTTGCGGCTCTCGATATAGGGGAAGGTGTGCGCCCCGCAGTCCGGCCCCAGCAGCAGGCTGTCGCACTGGGTGTAGTTGCGGGCGCCCTCCGCCCCCTTCTGCATCCGCACCAGGCCGCGATAGGTGTTCTGGCCGCGCCCGGCCGAAATGCCCTTGGAGATGATCGTGCTGCGGGTGTTGCGCCCGATATGGATCATCTTGGTGCCGGTATCGGCCTGCTGGGCGTTGTTGGCGACGGCGACCGAGTAGAACTCGCCGATCGAGTTGTCGCCCTGCAGGATGACGCTGGGATACTTCCAGGTAATCGCCGAGCCGGTCTCGACCTGGGTCCAGGAAATCTTGGAATTGGCCCCGCGGCAGGCACCACGCTTGGTGACGTAGTTCAGAATGCCACCCTTGCCGTCCTTGTCGCCCGGGTACCAGTTCTGGACGGTCGAGTATTTGATCTCGGCATCCTTCATCGCGATCAGTTCGACCACCGCAGCATGCAGCTGGTTCTCGTCGCGCATCGGCGCCGTGCAGCCTTCCAGATAGCTCACATAGGCGCCTTCTTCGGCGATGATCAGCGTCCGCTCGAACTGGCCGCTGCCGGCGGCATTGATGCGGAAATAGGTCGACAGCTCCATCGGGCAGCGCACACCTTTCGGCACATAGACGAAGGTGCCGTCCGAGAACACGGCCGAATTGAGCGCGGCATAGAAGTTGTCGCCAACCGGGACCACCGATCCCACATATTTCTGGACCAGCTCCGGATATTCGCGCACCGCTTCAGAAAACGAGCAGAAGATGATGCCGAGTTCCTTGAGCTTGCCCTTGTAGGTGGTGGCGACCGAAACGCTGTCGAGCACCGCATCGACCGCGACGCCGGCCAGCATCTCCTGCTCCTTGAGCGGGATACCCAGACGCTCGTAGATCTTCAGCAGCTCGGGATCGACCTCCTCCAGGCTCTTCGGCGCATCGGCCTTGGGCTTGGGGGCGGAGTAGTAGATGATCGACTGGAAATCGACCTTGGGCTTCTTGAGGAAGGCCCAGTCGGGCTCCTCCATCGCCTGCCAGGTCCGGAAGGCCTTGAGCCGCCACTCCAGCATGAAGTCGGGCTCTTCCTTCTTCGCGGAGATCACGCGGATGACGTCCTCGTCGAGACCCGGCGGCACGTTGTCCGCGTCGATGTCGACATGGAAGCCTTCCGTGTACTCGCGGGCGACAAGCGCCTCGACTGCGTTCTTGCTCGTCATCACTCGTCCTCCGCGCGCCCGTTCTTTGAAGAACGGCCCGTCCATCGGGCCGGCGGGCGTCGCCTCTTGATCTCGTCGTCACCGGCCCGGACAGCGCCCGCGCCAGCCAGAAATTTCCGGTCCGGCTCAGCCCGCCTGGGCCGCGGGGAAGGGCTGTACAGCCGCATCCGCCGCCATGTCGGCGAGGCTGATCCCTTCCAGTGCGCGGCTGATCGCCCGGTTGATCCGGATCCAGTTGCCGCGGGTCTGACACACGCTTTCCTGCCGGCAGGTACCGGGATGTTCGATGCATTCCATGATCGCGACCGGGCCTTCCAGGCTCTCGACGATGTCGACCACCCGGATCTCGGCCGCCGGCCGCGCCAGGCGATAGCCGCCATGCGCACCGCGATGCGAAATCAGCAGACCGTCCCGCGCCAGGGTCTTGGCCAGTTTGGCGACGGTCGGCGCGGGAATGGCCAGCTCTTCGGCAAGCTCCGTCACCCGATGAACCCGATCGGGGGCGTTGGCGATATGGGTCAGAACCACGATCCCATAGTCGGTGAGCTTGGCGATTTTCAGCATCGGACGGTCTGTCCCGGGTCGGATGGGCCGGTCGGACACGAGGGCCACGGGGGCCTCGTGCCAATCAGGACTGTTCAGGTCCTATATCGGTCATCGGCGTCCGGAAGGCAAGACCCAACTTTGGCAAAAACGCAAGGCGCGGTGCGGCTTTCACGCAGTCGCAGGCGGGTCCGCGATGCCGTCGCGTTCGGCGCCCTGCGGCACCGGCGGCGCCTCCGCCACAGCGGGCGCGGTGCGGCGCGGATCATCGATACGCGCAGGTCGGGCATCGAAACCGCCCTGCGGCCGCACATCCCCCTCACCCCTGGGCTGGACCTGCTGGAACGCCCAGCGCACCCGGGTCTCCGGCCCCTCGGCGACGCCGCTCACCACCCCCTGCTGGGCCGGGCGCACCCGCCCCTCATGGCCCATATGGACACTCTCTTCGATCGCGATGCTGGCGCCATCGGCCCGGACATACCAGCCGGGGCCGTGGACCGGCCGCACCAGCACGGCGGCGCCGCCCTGAATGGGTGAGGCCTTGACGGCGGGATGAAGATGGAAGCGCAGCGCGAAGCGGACCGGCACCTCGCCACGCCCCGGCAGGGCGATGAAGCGGTCTTCGCCACGCAGATCGTCGCCATCCGGCCCAAGATAGAAGCGGCGGGCATGGATCAGGCCGTGATCACGGAAACCGTGATGGGTGAATTCCAGCCACTGCGCCCCCTCGTCGTCGCGGCGATCGATGGTGACCGGCGGGCCGGCCTTGCGCCGGCGCTCCCCCGATCCGGCTTCGACACGCTGCGGCCCCTGATCTTCGACCGTCACACCGGAATGTGCAGCCGCCTGGGTGACGGCCTGCATCCAGGGCCCGGGCCTTGCGACATAGGCGCCGCAATTGACCCCCAGCCGCTCGCGCCCGGTCGACATCTCGAACGACGAGAAACCGGAAAAGCCGGCCTGTCCGGCGGTGACGGGTGCCGGCAGCCCCAGATCGACCAGCACGGTGGTCCGGCGGGCGGCCAGACGCTCGAAGCCGCCGACGGCGCCGTCCAGCCGTTCCATGCCGCGGGCCGGCACATGCCCCAGCACCTGATCGACCCGGGCTGCGGGAATTTCGGGCGTGCCGTTGAACAGGGCCAGCACGCCGTCGCGATGGCGCATCAGCCGGAGTGCTGCAGCCAGCCGGCTGATCAGATCGTCGAACCCGGCCGGCAGATCGGCGTCATGGGCGGCGGCGATCGTCTTCAACTCGACCAGATCCGAGACGAGATCGAGCTGACAGACCGGTGAGCGGGACTGATGCACGCCGTCGGCAAGGATCTGGCGCTCCAGCGCCTGCATCAACAGCTTCGCGATCCGGGCGAGCCTGCGCCGGCCGGCACCCAGCGCCGCCCGCCCCATCCACAGGCCGCGGAGCGCCTGGATACGCTCGATCCCGTCCAGACGACGCCATTTGACCATCCGCTCCAGACGGTCGGCATGCTGGCGCAGCGCCGCCATCAGGCGACGATCATCGGTGCGGGCCGCCTGCAGCCGGTCGTCATCGGCGTCGATGAGGAAATTCGCATGCATCGACAGCGCCGCCAGCCGGCGGCCGGCAATGCCCGGCGACCAGACATAGGGCTGGAATTCAGCCCGGTCGGCCGCGATCCATTCGAAGACCAGCGCGCGGGCCAGCGCCCGGGCGCGGGAGCCATGGGGCCCCGCCACGGCCCTCAGATGGCCCAGCCACTGAAAGCCCTGCCAGGCGACCAGCCAGGCGTCCGAGGCCTCGTCGGGCAGCCAGTCCGGCCGCGACAGCGCGGGGGTCGGGGTGTTGAAGACCATTGCCGGCGTCTCGCCGTCCGCCGACGCGTCACCGCCTTCCAGCAGGGCGGCATCTTCGGGGCGCGCGGTATCGTCCAGGATCGGCTCGGGGGCCGGCGGCTGCGCCGGCACCGGGGTCAGTTCGATGTCCGGCTCGTCGTCGCCCCGGGCCATCCCGTCCTCGTCGGGGCGAAACGGGTCCGGGCCCAGCTTGTGGCTGGCTTCCACCACCTGCCCCGCCAGACGGAAATGCCCCTGGACCATCTCCACGCCGCGGTTCGGGTCGCCCGGGCGCAGGGGTTCCAGCACCCGTTTCAGCCCGCCGCGCGCATCCGGCAGCGGGGCCACGAACCACCGATGAGCCAGCGCTCTCAGACGATCGCCGGCGCCGGGCAGCGGGCTTCCGGGCGGCGGCATGCGCGTGATCGCGGCCATGGGCCTCTGGTCTCTCGATTGCGGGGGGGGAGAAAAGGAAGACGTGTAGACGGAGACGGGTTCGGAAGGAGAGGGCGGCATCAGCCGCCGATGCGCCCCCGATCTGCGCCGGCGCGCAATGCCCGGATGTTCGGGGCGTAAGCCTCGGCACCGCCCTTGAAGGCGGCCGACCCTGCAACCAGCACATCCGCCCCGGCGGCGGCCACCAGGGCCGCCGTTTCGGGCGTCACGCCACCGTCGACCTCAAGATCGATCGCCCGGCCGGTGGCATCGATCTTCGACCGCAGGATGCGGATCTTGTCGAGCTGGGACGAGATGAAGCTCTGACCGCCGAAGCCGGGGTTCACGCTCATCACCAGCACCAGATCCAGATCCGGCAGCACATAGTCCAGCACCTCGGGCGGGGTGGAGGGGTTGAGCGACACCCCCACCTTCACCCCCAGCGACTTGACCAGCTGTACGGTGCGATGCAGATGCGGCCCCGCCTCGGCATGGACGGTGACGATGTCCGCCCCGGCCTCGACGAAGGCCGGGATGTAGGGATCGACCGGCGCGATCATCAGATGGACGTCGAAGACCTTCTTCGACCACGGCCTCAGCGCCTTCACCACCATCGGGCCGATGGTCAGGTTCGGCACGTAGTGGCCGTCCATGACATCGACATGGATGTAGTCGGCCCCCGCCTGATCGATGGCGGCGACCTCATCGCCCAGCCGGGCGAAATCGGCCGACAGGATCGACGGCGCAATCCGGATCGGTGCCGGGCTGGGGGTGGCGGGGCGGCTGCTGGCGGCGGGTGCGGTCATCGGGTGGGAAGCCTCCGACGGGGCCGTCATGACGGCTGGTTACGGGTGGTCTCAGGCGGCGTCGCGGCGTCGCAGACGGACGGCGAAGAACCCGTCCATGCCGCCGGCATCGGCAAGCAGGGCGGGCGTGGTGCGCAATTCGCCGGCGGCATTGATCGCAACGCCGAGCCGGGCAGGAAGTTCATCGGCACCGATCGGCACACGGTCGGCGTCAAGACCGCGGTCGAGCACCCGGCGGACAAGATCCTCGCCCTCCGACGGTTCCAGCGAACAGGTGGCATAGACGACCAGGCCGCCCGGTTTCACCAGTTTCAGGGCCGCTTCGAGCAGCTTCTCCTGCAGCTCCGCCAGTTCCGCCACCTGGTCCGGGCGCTTCGACCAGGCGAGGTCGGGGCGCCGGCGCAGCGTGCCGGTGCCCGAGCAGGGGGCATCCAGCAGCACGGCATCGGCTGCGCCCTCGGGCCGCCATTCAAGAAGATCGGCGGTCACGGGCGTGACGTCGGTGAAGCCCAGCCGGGCCATGTTCTCGCCCAGGCGCATCATCCGCCGGGCACTGCGATCGACGGCGGTGACATGGGCCCCGGCGGCCGCCAGCTGCGCAGTCTTGCCACCCGGCGCCGCGCAGAGGTCGTAGACCAGCTTGCCCTTCACATCGCCGAGCAGCATGGCCGGCAGGGTGGCGGCCAGGTCCTGAACCCACCACGCCCCTTCGTCATAGCCCTCCAGCCGGTCGACACCACCCTCGGCCCGATCGAGGCGGACGGTGCGGCCGCCGACGGCACGGCCGCCGAGCTTTTCGGCCCAGGCCGCCGCCTCACGCGGGTTTCTGACCGACAGATCGATCGGCGGCTCGCGCAGCAGCCCCTCGGCGATGGCGTCGGTCGCCTCCACCCCATAGGCCGCCTCCCACGAGGCACGCAGCCAGCGGGGCAGGTTTTCGCGCTTGGGATCGATCTTTGCGGCCGCGAAGATCTGGTCGCCCTCGGCCGCCAGCCGGCGCAGCACCGCATTGACCAGCCCCGACAGGCCGCCGAGCCCGCCCGCCTGGGCGAGGCGCACGGCATTGTCCACCGCGGCATGATCCGGGGTCGACAGAACCCTGAGATCGGCCAGCCCCAGGCGCAGGACATGCATGGCCTTTTCGGGTGCCGGCCGCTGCATCACCCGGCCGAGCAGCCGGTCGAATTCGCCCTTCCGGCGCAGCACGGTCGCGACCAGCATCCGGGCGTGGGCACGGTCGCGCGGCTCCAGCCGGTGGAAGCCCGGATGGGTGGCGACCGCATCGTCCAACGGCCGGCCGTCATCCAGCACATCCATCAGCAGCTCGGCCGCGATGGCCCGCGAGGGCGTCGGCTCACGGAAGCCGGCGCGGGGCCGCGGCTCATGGGCGTGATCGCGGGCCGCACGATAGCGGTCGTTCCGGGGCTTGCCGCCCTGGATCCGGCCATCGCGATCCCCCTGATAGCTCCGGTCGCGGCCCTGGGGCGGACGGGCGCCGCGCGGGCGGTCACCGGCAGCCTGATCACGGGCGGGACGGTCGTCATGAGAGGGCCGGTCGTCACGAGAAGGCCGGGCATCACGAGAGGGCCCGGAATCACGAGAGAGGTTGGCGCCGCGGTCATTGCGGCGGTCGTCCTCGGGGCGGCGGGGCGGGCGCATCCGGCGCTCAGCCCCAGGGGCCGCGGCGCGGGCCGCGGGCAAAGCCCGCCGGCGCGCCGGCCGGGGCGGTGCCCACGGTCATGGCGCGCAGGCGCGCCACCCGGTCGGCGGTGGTCGGATGGGTGCGGAACAGGCTGTCGACGGCGTTGGATTTCAATGGGTTCACAATGAAGAGATTGGCCGAGGCCGGGTTGTGTTCGGCGTGGCCGTTGACCACGCGGCGGGAAGCAGTCTCAAGACGGGTCAGCGCCGAGGCGAGCCAGTCGGGCCGGCCGCAGATCTCGGCACCGATGCGATCGGCCTGATACTCGCGCGAGCGGCTGATCGCCATCTGCACAAGAGCCGCGGCGACGGGCGCCAGCATCGAGATCAGCAGCACACCCACGAAGCCCAACGGGTTGGGATTGCCGTTGTCGTCCCGGGCGCCGCCGAAGAAGAAGGCGAAGTTGGCAAGCATGCCGATCGCGCCTGCGATGACCGAGGTCACCGTCATGATCAGGGTATCGCGGTTGCGGATATGGGCAAGCTCGTGGGCCACCACACCGGCAACTTCTTCAGGCGACAGCGCCTGCAGCAGGCCGCGGGTCACCGCCACGGCGCCCTTTTCAGGCGAGCGGCCGGTGGCAAAGGCATTGGGCTGCGCCTCTTCGACGATATAGAGCTTCGGCATCGGCAGGCCGGCATTGGCGGCAAGGCGCGCCACCATGTCGTGCAGTTCGGGTGCCGCGCGCGGATCCACTTCGCGCGCACCATACATGCGCAGCACCAGCTTGTCCGCGTTCCAATAAGCGAAACCGTTCATCGCGATGGCGATCAGCAGCGCGATCATCATGCCGCCGCCGCCGCCGATCAGATAGCCCACGACCATGAACAGCCCGGTCATGACCGCAAGCAGCACTGCCGTTCGGATGTGGTTCATGGGATGTGTCGAGCCCGGATGGAGGACGAGGCCGAAGACGGCTTCCGCATCGGGCGGGGGTGCGCCGCCGGAACGCCTGACATATATGGACAGGCACGGGGGCTTCAAGCGAAACCGCCCGCATCGGTGTCATGCAGTGCAGGAGGATCGAAGGCTATGACCGAAAAGACGCAGAACGACGCCGGCCGCGCCGTGGCCCCGGACGCGGCCCCCGCGACGGACACGGCCTCCCCGGCACCCGCACCGGAAAAGCCCGCCGAAATCGGCGGTCCCAAGGGGCTGGATCCGGTCCGTTACGGCGACTGGGAACGCAACGGGAAATGCGTCGACTTCTGAGGAGGTTGACGGCCGTTCACCCCCCTTCGACCCGCCCTGTGCAGGGCGTTGATCGGCGGCAGGATATGGTGTGGAAATGCGCGCCGGGCCGGAACCGACCTCCGGCCGATTCGCATCGACGACAGGGTCACACCACTCTGCACAGAAAGGGCCGTCTATGAACGCCCTCGCCGCCTTCCATCTGCGTGCCGCCGCGATCTATGTCGCCCTCGGCATGGTCGCAGGCATCGTAATGGCCGCCAGCCAGCACTTCGAATACGGGCCGGCCCACGGCCATCTCAACCTTCTGGGCTTCGCCTCGGCCGCCATCTACGGGCTGGTGCTGAAGGACCGCCCGGATCTGGCGGCCACCCGCCTTGCGAAGGTTCACGCCATTCTGGCCCATCTCGGCCTGGTGGTGATGACCATCGGCCTCACCCTCCTGTTCTCGGGCGATGCCGCAACCGGAGAGCCGCTCGCCAAGGCCGGCAGCGTCATCGTGCTGCTGGGCGGGCTCGCCTTCATCGCGCTGGTGTTCAAGGCGACCGGCCCTCGGACAGCCTGACACAGCCGGCCGGCGATGTGCCGCCATGCGAAAAGGGCCCGGCAGCTGACTGCCGGGCCCTTGCACGTCATCCGGCAAGCTTCACTTGTTCATGCGGTTGCCGACCAGATCGTCGACCACCGTCGGGTCCGCCAGCGTCGAGGTGTCGCCCAGCCCGTCATGCTCGTTGGCGGCGATCTTGCGCAGGATGCGGCGCATGATCTTGCCCGAGCGGGTCTTGGGCAGGCCCGGCGCCCACTGGATCAGATCCGGCGTCGCGATCGGGCCGATCTCGTTGCGCACCCAGGCCACCAGCTCCTTGCGCAGCTCTTCCGACGGGGTCTCGCCGGCGATCAGGGTGACATAGGCATAGATGCCCTGGCCCTTCAGCTCGTGCGGGTAGCCGACCACGGCCGCCTCGGCGACCTTGGCATGGGCGACGAGCGCGCTCTCGATCTCGGCGGTGCCCATCCGATGGCCCGAGACGTTGATCACGTCGTCGACGCGGCCGGTGATCCAGTAATAGCCGTCCTCGTCGCGCCGGCAGCCGTCGCCGGTGAAATAGAGGCCGGGGAAGGTGCTGAAATAGGTCTGGGCGAAGCGCTCGTGATCGCCATAGACCGTGCGCATCTGGCCGGGCCAGCTGTCGGCAATGCAGAGATTGCCCTCGCAGGCGCCTTCCAGCGGCTTACCTTCATTATCGACGATCAGCGGCTTCACGCCGAACAGCGGCAGGGTCGCCGATCCCGGCTTGAGGTCGGTGGCGCCGGGCAGCGGTGCGATCATCAGACCACCGGTCTCGGTCTGCCACCAGGTGTCGGTGATCGGGCAGCGGCCGTCGCCGACCACGTCGTAATACCAGCGCCAGGCTTCCGGATTGATCGGCTCACCCACCGAGCCCAGCAGGCGCAGCGACTTGCGCGACGACCGCTTCACCGGCGCCTCGCCCTCGCGCATCAGGGCGCGGATGGCAGTGGGCGCGGTGTAGTAGATCGTGACGCCGTATTTGTCGACCACCTCCCAGTGGCGGCCGGCATCGGGCCAGGTGGGCACGCCCTCGAACATCAGCGTGGTGGCGCCGTTGGCGAGCGGCCCGTAGAGGATGTAGGAATGCCCGGTCACCCAGCCCACATCGGCCGTGCACCAGTAGACATCATCCTCCTTCAGATCGAAGACGGTCTTGTGGGTCAGCGAGGCGTAGAGCAGATAGCCGGCGGTGGTGTGCAGCACGCCCTTGGGCTTGCCGGTCGATCCCGAGGTATAGAGGATGAACAGCGGGTCCTCGGACTCCATCGGCTCCGGCGGGCAATCATCGGAAACCTCGGCCACCGCTTCATGCCACCAGACGTCGCGGCCGTCCTTCATCGCGACGTTGCCGCCGGTATGGCGGACGACGATCACGGTGCCGACACCGCCCGCATGGTCCAGCGCCTTGTCGGCATTGGCCTTCAGCGGCACCTTGCGGCCGCCGCGCAGGCCCTCGTCGGCCGTGATCAGCACGGTGGAACCGCAATCCTCGATGCGGCCGGCCAGGCTGTCGGGTGAGAAACCGGCAAAGACCACCGAATGGACCGCCCCGATCCGGGCGCAGGCGAGCATCGCCACCGCGGCTTCCGGGATCATCGGCAGATAGATCGTCACCCGGTCGCCCTTCTTCACGCCCTGTGCCTTCAGCACATTGGCGAAGCGGCGGACATCGGCGGCCAGTTCGGCATAGGTGATCAGGCGGTTCGGCGCCTTCGGATCATCCGGCTCCCAGATGATCGCCGTCTTGGCGCCGCGGGTCGCCTCGTGGCGGTCCAGGCAGTTCCAGGCCACGTTGATCTGCCCGCCCTCGAACCAGCGGATCGACACATCGCCGGTAAAGTCGGTGTTCTTGACCCGGTCCCAGCGCCTGATCCAGTCCAGTGCTTCGGCCTGCTCGGCCCAGAAGCCTTCCGGATCCGAAATCGAGCGCGCGTACATCTCGTCGTAGCGGGCCTTGTCGATCAGGGCCTCACGCGCGAAGGCCTCCGGAACGGGATAGAGCGTCTTCGGCTCTGCGGTCTTGTCGTCTGACATGGGCTGGGTTTCCCCCTCGGTCGGATCCCTCGCGGCCGCGGTCAGGCGCGGCAGCGTCACTCAGCGCCCGGTTGAAATCCGGACGTCACACTTACACGTGGCAACGCGGCCGTCAGTCCGGCCGGATTGCATGCAACACCCCGTCCCCGTCGCACTCCAGCGCCAGCGCCGGCAGCCGCAGCCCCCGGCAGGGGCCGGCGACACAGAGCCCGTCATCGGGACGGAACCGCGCGCCGTGGAGCGCGCAGATCAGCAGGTCGCCCGTCCGGTCGAAGAACCGGTCAGGTGTCCAGTCCAGCGAGACGCCGGCATGGGGGCAGGCATTCTCATACGCCCGAAGTTCCCCCTGCCAGCGGATCACGAAGACCCGGAATTCCTCGGGCATGCGCCCGAACACGAAGCCCCGGCCGCCACCTTCCGGCACCTCTGCCGCCGGGCAGAGCCGCAGTCGGCGCCCCCCGTCATCCTGCATCTCAGACACCGGGCTCGATGCCGGCCAGACGGCAGATATGGTCCCAGTGCTCGTCCGAGACCGGCATCACCGACAGCCGGGACTGGCGCACCAGCGCAATGCCTTCCAGCGCCGGATCGGCCTTGATCTCGGCCAGCGTCACCGGCCGCTTGACCGCAGCGACCGGTGCCACATCGACCATGCCGAAACGACCCTTTTCGTCCGACGGATCCGGATAATATTCGCGGACGATCTCGACGACGCCCACGATCTCCTTGCCTTCGTTCGAATGATAGAAGAAGGCGCGATCGCCGGTCTTCATCGCCTTCAGATTGGCCGAGGCCTGATGATTGCGCACGCCATCCCAATGGGTACGGCCATCCGCGACCATCCGGTCCCAGGAATACTTGAACGGTTCCGATTTCACCAGCCAGCGGGCCATCGCGTCGCGTCTCCCGGCCGGTCAGCGATTGTCGAAAACCTTGCGCCACGGACGGATCGTGACGCTTTCGAACAGCCCGGCCTTTGCGTAAGGATCACCTGCGGCGAACTCCTTCGCTTCCTCCAGCGTTTCGGCGTCGTAGATCAGCAGGCTGCCGATCATCGTGGCACCGTCGTCGGAGAGGAAAGGTCCGGCCAAGACCACCTGTTCGCCCTCTTCCTTGAGAAAGGCCACATGGTCGGGGCGGTTCTCAAGGCGTACGGCCTCGTGGCCGGGCTTGTCGATACAGATGATGGCGAACAGCATGGGGGCCTTACTCCTCGGCAGCAGGATGGTTCGGGCGTCGCCATTCTGCGCCGATGACGTCCTGTGCGGCAAGTCCGGGACGGCCAAGACCGCCAGGGCCGCGTTCCGAGGGGGCCTTCCACCCTCTCCCTCCCCGGAGCGGTGGCCCGCGGAACGCGCCATGGTTGCCGTCGGTTGTCCTTCACACATCATGACATTGGCAGGCCGGCCCCGCGCCCCCTACCTTTGGCGATATCGGTCCGGAGCGGGAGACGCGCATGGTCGACAGCGGCAACAGGCAGGCCCTGATCCTTGGGGCGGCGGGCGGGTTCGGCGGCGCGATGGCGCAGGAGCTGGGCCGGCGCGGCTGGTATCTGCGGCTTCTGGTCCGCGATCCGGCCCGGCTCGGCCGGCTGGGCCTGCCGGAAGACGCCGATATCGTGGTCGGCGACGCCCGCGACCCGGCGCTCGTCGCCCATGCCGCGCAGGGCATGGATGCGATCCTCCATGCCGTGAACCTGCCCTATCCGCAATGGGACCCGGCGATGCGCCGCATCACCGCGGCCGCGATCGAAGGTGCCCGCGCAAGCGGTGCCCGCCTGGTCTTCCCCGGCAATGTCTATGCCTTCGGCCGTCAGGATGCCCGGCCGCTGCACGAAGAGGCGGAGCGCCGCCCCGATACGGTCAAGGGCCGGCTGCGGGCCGATCTCGAGACCGCCATCGAGACGCTGGGCCGCGAGGGCGCGGCACCGGTCTTGATCCTGCGCGCCGGCGATTTCTACGGCCCGACGGTGCGCAACGGGCTGACCGACATGATCTTCGCCAGGCTGGCGAAGGGACAGGCGCCGCGCTGGCCGGGGCCGCTGGACCTGCCGCACCAGTGGTGCTTCGTGCCCGACCTCGCCCGGCTCACCGCCGACCTTCTGGAGGCGCCGGAACGCCTGGCCTCCGTGGAGCATGTTCATCTGGCCGCGCAGCTGTTCGACACGCAGCGCCGCTTCATGGAGATGGCGGCAGCTGCCGCCGGCCGCCCCCGGCTCCGCCCGAAGCGCCTGCCCTGGTGGCTGCTGCGCCTGGCGGCCCTGACCGATCCGGTCGCCCGCGAGTTGCTGGAGCTGCGCTATCTGTTCGACGATCCGGTCGTGCTCACCGGCAATCGTCTTCAGGTGCTGGTGCCCGATTTCCGGCCGACGGCGCCCGAGCGCGCGATTGCGGCCACCATGGCCGCCCATGCACAGGATGTGCGCCCGACTCAGGGTTGATGGCAGATGCGGGACTGACGGCAGATGCAGGGCGGCCCTGCGTCGGGCGCGAGGGAAATTCGGGTGACCGGCAGGCGGGGCGGGCGTACACCCCAAGGCACCCCCGCCCCCTTCCCGGCTTCTGCGTGTCATGGACATCCTGTCGGCCTTACTCACCCATCCCGTCGGTCCGGAGCTGCTGCTGGCCCTGTTCGCAGCCGCGATCGTGGCCGCCGCCATCGACGCCATCGCCGGCGGCGGCGGGCTGATCCCCCTGCCCGCCATGCTCGCAGCCGGCGTGGCGCCTGCCACCGCGATCGCCACCAACAAGGTGCAGTCCTCGATGGGCACGACCATGGCGGCGATCACCTATGTCCGCTCGGGCCAGGTGCGTGTGCGCGAGGTGGTGCCGCGGATCCTGACCGTGCTGGCCGGCGCGGCCCTGGGGTCGCTTGCCGTCCAGTCGATCGACCCCTCGGCACTGGGCCGCATCCTGCCGGTGCTGCTGGGTGTGATGGCCGCCTATTTCCTGCTCTCGCCACGGGTGGGCGACATCGATGCCGAGGCCCGCGTGCCGGGCTGGGTCACCGGCTGGATCGTGGCACCGCTGATCGGCTTCTATGACGGCTTCTTCGGGCCCGGGACCGGCTCCTTTTTCATGCTGGCGCTGGTCGCCCTCGATGGCCGCGGCATGCGCCGGGCCGTGGCCGAGACCAAGCTGCTCAACCTGACCAGCAATCTCTCGGCCCTCGCCGTCTTCGCACTCGGCGGCCATATCGACTGGATGCTGGGGGCGGTGATGGCCACGGGTGCGATCATCGGCGCCCGCATCGGGGCCGCCCTGGTGATCGCCCGCGGCACCCGGATCGTGAAACCGCTGCTGGTCTGCACCTGTCTGGCGCTTTCGGCGCGCCTGGCCTGGACCGAATACCGCGCCGATGCGGCACCACCGCCGGCGGCCGTCAGCGCAGAAATCCCCGCCACGGAGTGACCCACCGGATACGTTCATGAGCGGCAGGGCTTTGCGCCCCTGGACCCGACGGGTCGGCTGCGCCTAAGATTCCGCAGCCCGATCCAGCCCGCAGGTCACGGGAGCCTCTGCCGCCACATGGCCCAGGTCGTGGACATACCCGCCGCCTTTCGGGACGGCTTCGCCCGCGCCCGGCTTCTCGATGCCGGGCTGGCGGAGCGTTATGCCCGTCATCTGAGCCTGGGCGATCCGCTCGCCGATGCGGCGGTTGCGGCTGCCGCCACCGCGCGACAACGCCCGTGGATCCAGATCGGACTGGACGAAGGTCTGGCCGGGCTGGATGACGCGCCGCAGGCGCTGCGCGACCTCTTCGCGCATGCCACGGACGTGCCCTACTGGTTCACCCAAAGCCGGACCCTGCCCGGCTGCAGGGCCTTTCACGGCAATTCACGCATGTTTCTCGCGGCCTTCGTCGCGGGCTCGCTGGTCGAAGCCTATTCGACCCTGATCGCCAAGGCCTTCATCACCAGCGGTCGGCTGGGGGACCAGGCCGGCCGGCGCTTCCGCCAGAACAACCAGCTGCTGTCCGAGATCTTCCTGCCGGGCGGGCTCGGCGAGTTCGGCGAAGGCTGGAAGATGGCGCTGCGCATCCGGCTGATGCATGCCCGCCTGCGCCTGCTGACCGCGCGCTCCGCCGACTGGAACCATGAAGACTGGGGCACGCCGCTCAACGCCGCCCATATCGCCTTCATGAATGCCGCTCTCTCGGGCCGGCTGCTGGAACGCGCCCGGGTGCTGGGTGTGGAGCTGTTCCCCGAAGAGCGCCGCGCCTTCATGATGATCTGGCGCATGGCCGGCCATCTGACCGGCGTGCCGGCCGAGCTGCTGCCGCGCCATGAAATCGAGGCCCAGCAGCTGTTCCGGATCGGCCGGATGATGGAACCGCCGCCCGAGATCGAAGGCATCGTGCTCGCCAACGGGCTGATCAATTCCGCCCCGATGGCCGCCGGGGTCGATGATCCCGACCTGCGCCGCAAGCTGGTACGGCAGCTCTACGGCATCTCGCGCGGGTTAATCGGTGGCGATCTCGCAACCGCCCTGCACTTCCCGGAAACCCGCGGCATGGATACCCTGACCGCGATCCGGCTGCGCAACCGGGCCGATCTGCTGCTGCGCCGGCATATCGGTTTCTATGACCGCCGCCGCCGTGCCGGCCAGTTCACCCAGCTGCTCGATCTCTCTTTCGAAGGGCTGGACACCGGCCTTCCCCAAGCGGCGGTGGAGGACGAACTCCCCGCCTGACCTGACGTCTGCCCGGAGCCACGCATGCAGATCCCGAGTGCCTACCAGGACGGCATGGCCCGTGCCCGCCGCATCGATCCTGCACTGACCGAAACATATCTCCGTCATACCATGATCGGCGATCCCCTGGCGGATGCGGTGATGGCGGCCTTCCGTGACGTACCGGCTCCGGTTCAGCGCGACTGGATGCACCGGGGCATGGATGGCGGCCCGATGGCCGTGGCCGATGCCCCTGCCGCCTGGCGCGATTTCCTGGCCGAAACCGAGCGGGTGCCCGACTGGTTCGATCCCGGCTTCACCGGCCCGGGCTGCCGGGCTTTCCATGGCAATTCCGAGATGCTCATTGCGGCCTTCGTGGGCGCCGTGCTCGTCGAGGGGTTCTCCACCCTGATCAGCAAGTCGTTCTCGATCACCGGCCGGCTGGTGGATCAGGGCGTGCGCCGGCTGAAGCAGAACAACCGCCACATCTCGGAGATTTTTCTGCCCGGCGGGCTCGACCGCCATGGCGACGGCTGGAAGATGTCGGTCCGCATCCGGCTGATGCATGCCCGGCTGCGCGTACTGCTGGCCACGGCCGAGGAATGGGACACCCCCGCCTGGGGCGTGCCACTCAGTTCGGCCCATATCGCTTTCGCCACCGCCGCCTTCTCGGGCGGATTGCTGGATCGCGCCCGCAAACTCGGCGTCGAGCCCACCGAGGACGAGCGCCGCTCTTTCATGATGATCTGGCGCTATTCCGGCCATCTGATGGGGGTGGCGCCCGAGCTGCAGGCGGTGGACGAAGCCGCCGCCATGCGTCTCTTCCGCCTGGGCATGGCGGCAGAGCCTCCGCCGGATCTGGAGGCGATCCTGCTCGCCAACGGTCTGATCAATTCGGCACCGGTGGTCGCCGGCATCACCGATGCGGGCCAGCGCCGCAAGCTGGTCCGCCTGATCTATTCGGTGTCGCGGGGCATGATCGGCGACCAACTGGCCGATGCGCTGAACTACCCGCCCGCGCGCAATTTCGGTGCCCTGGCGGCCCTGCGCCTGCGCAACCGGGCCGACCGGGTGCTGCGGCGCCACGTCCCGGCCTGGGATCGCCGCCGCCGCGCCTTCCAGTTCGCGCAGATGATCGACCTCTCCTTTTCGGACGGGGCCGGCAACGACTACCGCATGCCCGCCCATCTCCATGCCGAAAAGGACCGCCCGTCGTGACCGTGCCCCGGACCACCGACATCCCGCCGGTGCTGGTGCTGAGCACCGGGCGATGCGGGTCCACCATGATCTCGGACCTGCTCTCCCGCCATCCGGCTGTGCTCAGCCTGTCGGAATTCTTCGTGCCGCTCGGCCCCGAGGCCTTCGCCCATGACAGCATCGACGGCGACGGCTTCTGGCGGATCCTCTCCCGCCAGAGCCCGGCGCTCCGCGCCATGCTCCGCGACGGCATCGTCGTCGATGAAATGCTCTACCCCTATGATCGGCCGGGCATGCGCTACGGCCTGGCGGATCTGCCGCCGATGATGATGGTCACCCTGCCGCATCTGACCGACGCCCCCGAAGCGCTCTACGATGCACTGGAACCCGTGGTGCGGGCGCGGCCGGCGATGCCGCTTGCCGATCAGTACCGGGCCCTCTTCGAAGACCTCGCCGGCCGCCTTGGCCGCAGGGTCTGGATCGAGCGTTCCGGCGGGTCGCTGATGCTGGCGGCCAAGCTGCTGCGCCTTTTCCCCGACGCCCGCGTGATCCATGTCCATCGCGACGGCCGCGACACCGCGATGTCGATGGAGAAGCATCACAATTTCAAGGTCCTGGTCGGGGCGATGAAGGCGGCCCGCCGATTGGGCGTGGATGCGACCCGCGACTTCACCCGCGATCGGGGCCGGCAGATCGATGTCCTCTCCCAGCGGATGATCTTCCCGTTCATCAATGCCCGCCGGCTGGCGGAGGGCGTCACCCTGTCCGAACTCGGCGCCTTCTGGAGCCTGATGATCGGCCTCGCCCGCGAGGTTCTGGACCCGCTGCCGCCCGACCGCCTGCTGACCGTCGCCTTCGAAGACGTTCAGCGCGCGCCCCGTGAACAGCTTCAGGCCATGATCCGCTTCATCGATCCCGGCCTCGACGATCCGGCCTGGCTCGACGAGGTCTCGGCCATCCCGCGCCCCGCCCGCTCCCGCGCCGCCGACCTGCCGCCGGACGTCTACGCCGCCCTCACCGAAGCCTGCCGGCCGGGGCTGAAGGCGTTGGGCTATTCCGTCTGAGCGCTGGCGTCCTAGCCCCGATGTCGTCCCCGCCCGCCGGCCACGATCTGCTCGGCATGGGGGTCGAGCGGCCAGCGGGCGCGGGGGATCAGGGCCAGGCCGTCATCGGCGGACAGGTCGCCGCCCGCCGCCAGATGCTCCAGACCGGCCCAGGCGATCATCGCCCCGTTGTCGGTGCACAGCCTGACCGGCGGCGCCACCAGATGCAGGCCGCGCCGGGTGGCGACATCGCCGAGCCGGGTGCGCAGCGCGGTGTTCGCGGCGACACCGCCGGCCACCACCAGCGCATGGCCGCGGCCATGGCTGGCCACGAATGCCTTGGCCGCGCGGCCGACCCGGTCGGCGACGCTGTCGGACACCGCGGCCTGAAAGCTCGCCGCCAGATCGGCGACGTCCTGCCGGCTCAGCACCCGGATCCGCTCCGCCTCCTGACGGACCGCGGTCTTGAGGCCCGAGAACGAGAAGTCGCAATCCGGCCGGCCGATCATCGGCCGCGGAAAGGCAAAACGGGCGGGATCGCCGTCACGGGCGGCCGCTTCGACCGCCGGCCCGCCGGGATAGCCGAGACCCAGAAGGCGCGCGGTCTTGTCGAAGGCCTCGCCCACCGCATCGTCGATGGTGGCGCCCAGGCGGCGATACTGCCCGAGGCCGGTGACCTCGGCGATCAGGCAATGGCCACCCGAGACCAGCAGCAGCAGGAAGGGAAAGGCGACGCCATGGGTGAGGCGGGCGGTCAAGGCATGCGCCTCCAGATGATTGATGCCGAGCAGCGGTACGCCCGCGCCCAGCGCCAGCCCCTTGGCGGTCATCAGACCGACCATCACCCCGCCGATCAGCCCCGGGCCCGAGGTGACGGCGATCGCATCCAGATCGCCCAGCCCCAGCTTCGCCTCGTCCAGCGTTGCCGCGACCAGCCGGTCGAGATGGTCGATGTGGGCGCGTGCCGCGATCTCGGGCACCACCCCGCCGAAGCCCTGATGCTCGTCGATCTGCGAGAGCACCAGATGGGCGCGGATGGTGCCGAGCGGCCGCCCCTGCCCCGGCTGCGCGGCCGGATCGGACACGACCACGGCCGCCGCCGTCTCGTCGCAGCTGGTCTCGATACCGAGACAGATGCGGGGACGTCGGGCAGCGGCGGGATCGGAAAGGCTGGCGGCGGACGCGGTCATCGGGCAGGGTTCCGGTTCGCGGGTGGGACCGCGGCAAGAGGTAGCGGCTCGGGCCGCCGATTACCACTTCCCAAACCGCACGTCAGGCACTAACACAGGGCCATCATGGTCACGCATCCGCTCCTCCGCATCGGCACCCGTGGCAGCCCGCTCGCCCTCGCACAGGCGAACGAGGTTCGCGGACGGCTGGCTGCACTCGATCCGGCCCTCGCCGCAGCCGGCACGGTCGAGATCGTCATCATCCGCACCACCGGCGATCAGGTCCAGGACCGGACCCTGGTCGAACTGGGCGGCAAGGGCCTGTTCACCAAAGAGATCGAAGAGGCGCTGATCACCGGCGCCATCGATCTGGCGGTCCATTCCATGAAGGACATGCCGACCGAGCTGCCCGAAGGGCTGGCGATCACCGCCCTGCTGCCGCGCGAGGATCCGCGCGACGCCTTCCTGTCGCTCAAGGCCCGCCGCCTCGACGACCTGCCGGCCGGGGCCGTGATCGGCACCGCCAGCCTGCGCCGTCAGGCCCAGCTGCTCGCCGCCCGCCCCGACCTGACGGTCGTGCCGCTGCGCGGCAATGTTCAGACCCGGCTGTCGCGGCTGCGCGAGGGGCGGATCGACGCCACCCTGCTCGCCATGGCCGGGCTCAACCGGCTGAAACTGACCGAGGTCGACCGCAGCCCGATCGATCCGGCGGTGATGCTGCCGGCGGTGGCCCAGGGCGCCATCGGCATCGAGACGCGCAGTGCCGACGACCGCACCAATGCCTGGGTAGGCGCGCTCGACGACGGCGAAACCGCCCTGGCGGTGATCGCCGAGCGGGCGCTGCTCGCGGTGCTCGACGGATCCTGCCGCACGCCGATCGCCGCCCTCGCCCGCCGCGACGACGACGGCCGCCTGGCCCTGACCGGCCGGGTCGCCAGCCCGGATGGCGGCACGCTGCTGGAAGAGGCGGGCGTGGCCGATGTCGGTGCGGCAGACCGCGCCGCCGCCGAGGCCCTGGGCCGCCAGGTCGGCACGGCCCTGCGAGAGCGGGCGGGAGAAGACATCGCCCGCTGGGCCGCCGGGGTGACCGGTCAATGGGTCCCCGGCGCCACCTGACACGCCCCGCCGCCGACATCGTCGCCTGCCCTTCCGCCCGAGATCGGAGCCCGCCCCGCCATGCGCATCCTGGTGACCCGTCCGATAGACGACGCACAGACGCTCGCGGAACAGTTGCATCGCCTGGGACACCAGGCGGTGATCGCGCCCCTGATGACCGTCCGCTACCGACCGATCCCCGATCTTGAACGGGTGCTGGACCGGGCGCAGCGGGTGCTGCTGACCAGCGCCAACGGCGCCCGGGCGCTGTCACGGGCGACAGACCGTCGCGATCTGAAACTGGCCACCGTCGGCCGCGCCACCGCCGAGGCGGCAAGGCGCGCCGGCTTCACCCGCATCGATGTCGCCGGCGGCGACGCCGACCGGCTGGCCGAACTCTGTGCCAATTCCTACAGGCCCGAAGACGGCCCGCTTGCCCATATCGCCGGCAGCGTGGTCACCGGGCGGCTGGGAGAGCAGCTGGGCGCGCTGGGCTTCGCCGTCGAGCGCCGGGTCGGCTATGACGCCGCCGCGATCGGCGAGCTGCCGCCGCCGGTTGCAGAGGGGCTGGCACAGGGCCAGCTGCCGGTGGTGATGCTGTTCTCGCCCCGCACGGCCCGCCTGTTCCTGGACGAAATCGAACGCCTGGGCATCGGCGCGTCCTTCTGTCGCATCGATGCGCTGTGCCTGAGCCCGGCCGTGGCAGAGATGGCCGCCGGCCTGCCCTGGCGGCGGCTGCTGGTCGCCGCCGAACCCGCAGGGGATGCGATGCTGGCGCTGCTCGATCAGGCCGGCCCCAATTCTCAGGCGCCCAACCCGCAGGCCACGCCCCCTCAATCCGCCACGCCGCAGGGCTGACCGTCTCGCGAAACGGGGGAACAACGCGTCGGGCGGGAACACCGTCGGCCCCTCGCGGCTTGCCTATGGGTGCCCGATGGGCGACAAAGGGTGCAAGCCGACCAGACGGAGACCGCCCGATGACCGAAAGCCGGACGCCGCCCTCCGGGAAGAAGACCGGCCCCGAGGCCGGTCGGCCCGACGCTGCCACGGCCGAAACCGAAGGCACCGCCGCACCGAAGGGTGCGGCGTCGACGCCTGCGGAGCCGACGCCTGCTGCCCGGACCGGCGCCGACGACGCCACGTCCTCACCTGCCGGAGGCGCGGATGCCGCCGGCAAGGCCGGGACGCCGAAGCCCGAGCCTGCAAAGCCCGAGACGCCCAAGGCTGCACCGGCAGCCGACGACGCCCCGCCGGCTGCCCGCATCGTCACCCCGACCGACCAGCGCCCCCAGCCCCGCGACCGGGTCGGCCGTGCCGCCCTCGGCGTCTCGATCCTGGCGCTGGTGCTGGTGGTGGTGGGCGGCGTGGTGGTGACCGCGGCCCCCAACAGGGTCCGGACCATGCTGGGTGCCGCCCCGGCCACCGTCGAACCCGCCCTCTCGGACCGTATCGCAGCGCTGGAGCAGCGGCTCGACCAGGGCCCGCCCGACACTGCCGAAATCGAGCGGCGGCTGGGTGCCGTCGAAAGCGGCCTCGGCAACCTGGAAGACGACCGGCTGGGGGAGCGTATCGGCTCCCTTGAGGACGCGGTCGCCCGGCTCGAGGCCCTGACCGAAACCGTGTCGAAGCTGGAAGCGGAGCTGTCGCGCACCAACGAGACCGTGGCGCGGATCGGACCGCTGGAGAACCGGCTGGCCAATGTCGAAGGTGCGGCCCGCAACCTTTCGGATCGCGCCGCCATCGCCGAAAGCCGGCTGGCGGATACCCCCACCGCCGACGCCATGCGCCTGACCGCGCTGGCGCTGGCCGATGCGCAGCTCTCGGACGCGCTGGATGCCGGCCGCAGCTTCGAAGGCCCGCTGGGCGCGATCCGCGCCCTGGGCCGCGGCGATGGCGAAATCACCGACGCGGTCGGGCAGCTGGCACCGCATGCAGCCGACGGCGTGCCGACGCGCGACGAACTGATCGCGCGCTTCCAGGCCCTGGTGCCGACCATCCTGCAGGCTGCGGAGACCAAACCCGCCGAAGGCGACGTGGTGGGCGGGGTGCTGGCCGAACTGCGCGGCCTGGTGACGGTGCGGCGCACCGGCCAGGAACAGACCGCGCCGGCCGCCGGTGCGCCCGAAGGCGATGCCGACCTGACCGTGGCCGCGATCGAGCGGCGGCTGAAGGCGGGTGACCTCGCCGGTGCCGTCGCCCGGGCGGAAGAACTGCCGCCGGCCGCCGCAGAGCGTGCCGCCGCCTGGACCGAGGCCGCCAGGGCGCGGCTTGCGGGGGAGCAGGCCGCCGCAGCCCTCGGTGATGCGGTCGCCGCCCGTTTCGAGGCCGGCGCCCGCGAGACTGCCGCCGTCCCCGCCGCCGGCGAGGCCGGTTCCCGGAATGCTGGTGAGGCCGCCCAATGATCCGCGTCATCCTGCTCGTCCTGGTCATCATTGCCCTCAGCCTGGGCGGCGCCTGGATCGCCGACCATCCCGGCAGCTTCTCGGTCGACTGGCTGGGCTGGCGGGTGGAGACCAGCTTCGCCGTGGCGCTCGCCGTGCTGGTGGTGGGGCTGGCGGCGCTCGCGATCATCGTCCGCCTGCTCTCAGGCCTCGTGACCGGCCCGAAAAGCTTCCTGCGCCGTCGCGCCGAACGCCGCCGCCGCCGGGGGCTGGAGGCCATGACCCGCGGTCTCGCCGCAGTCGCCGCCGGCGATGCCCGCGACGCCCGCAAGCTGTCGGCCCGGGCGGAACGCCTGCTCGATGCCCAGCCGCTCGCCGATATGCTCGCCGCCCAGTCGGCCCAGCTGGCCGAGGATCCGGCCGAGGCCGAGCGCCGCTGGACCCGGATGCTGGAGCATGAAGAAACCGCCGAGCTGGGCCTGCGCGGCCTGGCGGTGATGGCCCGCCGCCAGGGCGACGGTGCCGCCGCGGTCGCCCGCGCCCGTGAGGCGCTGGCGAAGCGCCCCGGCACCCGCTGGGCGCTGGAAACAGTGTTCGAGGTGAAGCTTGCCGAAGGCGACTGGGCCGAGGCCGAAGCCGCATTGACCGCGCTTGAACGCCACAAGCATCTGGACCGCGAGGAAAGCCGGCGCCGGCAATCGGCGCTGGAGATCGAACGTGCCCGCGCCGACAGCGCGGCCGGCCATCACGATGACGCAACCACTCGTGCGCGTACTGCGGTCAAGCTGGCCCCCGGCCGGCCCGAGGCCGCCATCACCCAGGTCGAGGTCGCGATCGCGGCCGGCAAGCTGCCGGTCGCCCGCAAGCTGATCGAACAGAACTGGGGTGCTGCGGCCCATCCGGAGCTGGGGCGGCTTTATGTCACCCTGCTCGGCGGCAACACCACGCCGACCGAACGGGTGCAGCGCGCCCGCGACCTGGCCCAGATCGCGCCAACCCAGGCCGAAAGCCGGCTGCTGGTCGCGGAAACCGCGCTTGAAGCCGGCATTCTGGGGGTCGCCCGCGACTCGGCCAACAAGATCGCGGTCGCCGATCGCGACACCCGCGCGGAGCGTATTGCCGCGCGGGCCGCCGAAGCGGATGGCGACTGGCAGTCCGCCGCCCAGGCCTGGCACCGCGCCGCCGATGCCCGCCCGGCGCCGGGCTGGATCTGCAGCCGCTGCAACACGGTGCACACCCGCTGGCACGCCGTCTGCGGCAGCTGCGGCAGCTTCGACACCGTCAGCTGGAGCCGCCCCGCCACGGTCCCCGCCGCCATGCCCGCAACCACCGGTCCGGCACCGGTGGTCGGCAGCGCCGCCGCGACCCCGCCGATGGATCCCGCCGCCCCAGGTCGACCACCCGCTGCGGCCTGAGCACGGGCCCCGGGGGCTGCAACCTCGCGACCAAGGTCGGTCAACCCCCCGGAATGTTTGACGCGGGCGCCGCGAGGGGCGCATATACCGGGCGGATGGATAAGCCCGGACGCGGGCGGCCGTGCCATCTCCGGCCCTCCCGCGGACCACTTGCCGATGGAGCCTAGGACGCGATGACCGAGACCACGCCGAAGACGCGCGTCGAGAAGGACACGATGGGGTCGCTCGACGTGCCAGCCGACCGCTACTGGGGTGCCCAGACCCAGCGGTCGCTGCAGAACTTCAAGATCGGCGGCGAGAAGATGCCGGTGCCGCTGGTGCGCGCGCTGGGCGTGCAGAAGCTGGCCGCGGCCCGGGTGAACATGGCGCTGGGCGCTCTGGACGCGAAGGTCGGTGAGGCCATCGTCGCCGCCGCCCGCGAGGTTGCCGACGGCAAGCTCGACGATCACTTCCCGCTGGTGGTCTGGCAGACCGGCTCGGGCACCCAGACCAACATGAACGCCAACGAGGTGATCTCGAACCGCGCGATCGAGATGCTCGGCGGCGAGATCGGCTCGAAGAGCCCGGTTCATCCGAACGATCACGTGAACTGCGGCCAGTCGTCGAACGACACCTTCCCGACCGTGATGCATATCGCGGCCGCGGTGGAAGCGACCGGCCATCTGATCCCGAGCCTGCGCCACCTGCACAAGGCGCTGGCCGACAAGGCCGAGGCCTTTGCCGAGATCATCAAGATCGGCCGCACCCACACCCAGGATGCGACGCCGCTGACCCTCGGCCAGGAATTCGGCGGCTATGCCCGCCAGATCGAATATGGCATCGCCCGGGTCGAGTCGTCGCTGGCCCGCGTTTACGAGCTGGCCCAGGGCGGCACCGCGGTCGGCACCGGCCTCAATGCCAAGATCGGCTTCGCCGAGGCCTTCGCCGACGAGGTGGCGAAGATCACCGGCCTGCCCTTCATCACCGCGCCGAACAAGTTCGAGGCGCTGGCCGCGAACGACGCGCTGGTCGAGCTGTCGGGCGCGCTGAACGTGCTTGCCGCCAGCGTGATGAAGATCGCCAACGACATCCGCTTCCTGGGCTCCGGCCCGCGCTCGGGCCTGGGTGAGCTGCTGCTGCCCGAGAACGAGCCCGGCTCGTCGATCATGCCGGGCAAGGTGAACCCGACCCAGTGCGAGGCGCTGACCATGGTCGCCGCCCAGGTGATGGGCAACCATGTGACGGTGACCGTCGCCGGCTCGAACGGCCATTTCGAGCTGAACGTCTTCAAGCCGGTCATCATCTACAACGTCCTGCAGTCGATCCGTCTGCTGGGCGACGCCGCGGTCAGCTTCGCCGACAACTGCGTGGTCGGCATCGAGGCGAACACCCGCCGCATCGACGAGCTGATGCGCAACTCGCTGATGCTGGTGACGGCGCTGAACCCCTATATCGGCTATGACAACGCCGCCAAGGCGGCCAAGACCGCCCATAAGGAAGGCACCAGCCTCAAGGAAGCGGTGGTCAAGCTCGGCCTGCTCACCGAGGACGAGTTCGATCGCTATGTCGATCCGAAGCTGATGATCGGCCCCAGCGCCTGAGCCGTCACGCCACGGAACGACCCCGTCGGCAGACGGGAGGAAACGCCACGGGCGGCATCGGATCTCCGATGCCGCCCGTCGTGTATCCGGCCCGGGCCTTCAGGAGCGCCCCGTCATTTCACCCGGCAGTCATTTCACCCGGATGCGGTTCAGCAGATCCACGATCCGCGCCTGATCCAGAGGCTCGTCCAGCGGCACGCAGATATGGCCGTCGAGGCGGATGGAGCTGAGGCTGGCGGGCAGCGGCGCCGGCTTTGCAGGTGCGGAGACCGGTTCGGACCGCGGTGCCGCCTGCGGCTGAGGCCCGGCTGCGGGCTTTGCCGCGGGTTGCTCGGGCTGGGCCTCCGGTTCGGGGGCAGGCACCGCCTCGGGCTCCGCGGTCTCATCCCCTCCGAACAGCCGCGAGAAGAAGGCACCAACGGGATCCCCCTGCTCTTCGGCAGGCGCTTCGGCTTCGGCCGGCGCCTGATCGGCCGGTTCTGCCGGCACGGCCTTCGGGGCGGGCGGCCCGGCGGTTTCCGGCGTCTCGTAAGCCTGGCTGTCGAACCAGCGCCCGATCCCGGCGAACACCGCACCGATGCCGGTGTCGCCGTCGATCTCGCCGATCGCGGTATCGACGACCGGTGGCGCATCGGGCTCCGGCGCGCGCCGGCCCCGTGCCGGTGCCGGCGTTGTTTTCACCGCATCGGCTTCGGCGACCTCGTCCGCTGCGGCCCGGGCATCGGCTTCGGCCGCGGCATCGATCAGTGACTGGTCGGGCAGGCTGGTCGCAAACAGAACGCAATGCGCATTCGCCGTTTCCGCCCGCACCCAGTCCAGCCGCGCGCGCGGCCCGTCATTCAACGCCACATCCAGACTGCCGCCGCTGCCGACCCTATAGGCGAAGCGCTGGAAATAGAGCGGAAGCGCCTCTTCAAGCGCAGTAACAGGATCCGGTGGCCCATCCGGGCCGTCCGGCCGGTCCGCTCCGCCCCCGTCATCCACAGGCGGGGCAGCCGGCACGGAGCTGCGGCTGCCGCCATTCCGTCCGGCCCCGTTAAGAAAGCCGTTCACCACCGAAAACGCCTGGCTGCCTGCCGGATCGCCGGCAGCCGGTGCCCCGTCTTCATCGGGTGCCGACAGGTCCAGCCCGGCCAGGCGCGGATCCGCAGCCCTTACCGGCACGGTGGCGGGCCGCGTCGGGGCCCCCTCCTCGCCGGCCACCGTGCTCTGGCCGCTCGCCGTCCCCGTCCCGGCAACGGCAGCGGTTTCGGGCTCGGGCTCAGGCGCATCGGGGGCAAGCAGGGCAGACCGGCTTTCCGATGCCAGGCGCTGCAGACGCACCTGTCCCCGGGGCACGGCGCCATAAAGGTCGCCGTAATCGGCAATCGCCCGGTCGTAGATGCCATAAGGCTGAACCACGAAGCGCGACGGCTGGCGCTGCAGCTCCGGCCAGTCGATCCGCACCGGAGACTGCCACTCGGCCATCAACCCGTAACGGGGCGGCACCAGCGGTTGCAGCAGCGGCGCACAGCCCCCCGCAGGCAGCAACATGGCCAGAACCGCAAGCCGGCTGGCAGATGGACGCAGGATCATGGGCGGGACATATCCGTCTGGCAGATGCGGTCGACCGACAGTCGGCCACGGGGACCATGGCAGGTCAAGCCCGCCCCCGTGGCAATATCATGGCCCGCGATTCCTGGCCCCATTGATTCGTAATCAGTTGCCGCAATGGGGGATGATCGGCTGTGATGCGCGGGCCCTTTCCTTTGCAACCGGAACGCTGATGTCGCCCTCTGCCCCTGCCCTGTTGCTCGCTCCGCTGCCGGTTCTGCTCGCCATGGTCCTGCTGGCACTGCGACGCAGTTCCCTGGAAGCGGGGCTCGCCGGTGCCGGGGTGGCGGTGCTGATCGCGCTCGGCAGCGGGGTGGATGTCACCTCCCTGATCGATGCCGGGCTCCGCGCCGGCTGGATCGCCTGGACGGCCGTTTCGGTCATCCTCGCCGGGCTGGTTTTCGATGCCGTGGCCTCGCCTGCCGCCGCCCTTGGCGGGGAGCGCACGATCGCCGCCGATCCGGCGCGCTATCGCCGCATCTTCACCGCCTGCATGCTGATCGGCCCCTTCGCCGAAAGCGCCACCGGTTTCGGCGTCGGTGCCGTGGTCACAGCCGCCCTGCTCCGCCTTGAAGGGCTGCCGCCGATCCGGGTCGCGGTGCTGTCGCTGTTGAGCCAGCTGCTGGTGCCCTGGGGCGCACTCGCCATCGGAACCCAGGTCACGGCCGCCCTGCTCGACCACGACCCGCATCTGCTGGGCGCCGCTACAGCGCTGCTCTCCACCCCGGTCTATGCCGGCGCACTGATATTGCTGCGCTTTCAGGCTGCGGCGTCCGGCATCCGCCCGCGGGGGCGTGACCGGTTGACCGATCCACTGCTGATCGCCCTCACCATCCTGCTGCTTGCCGGCGCCAATCTGCTGATCGGGCCCGAAACGGCGGCACTCGCAGCACTCGGCCTGCCGATCGCCGTAGATCTGCTGCTTCGCCGTCGGCAGTCGGGCGGGCAGGATGCCACCATCACGGCACTTGCCCCCTATCTGGTGCTGACCCTGGTGCTGCTCGCCACGCGGCTGATCGACCCGCTGGCCGGTCTGCTCCGCGGACCGATGATCCGGCCCTTCGCCGACCTGCCGGGCTGGGCACCGCTGCATCATCCCTCCCTCTGGCTGCTCGCGTCCGGTTTCGGCGTCGCCCTCCATGCCCGCCGCAAGGGCATCATCGGCGCGGCGCGCACCGGCCTTCTGCGCAGCCTGCGCCCGGCCGCAGCCACCTTCGCTTTCGTGCTGCTGGCGGGGCTCTGGGCCGCAGGCGGCGCGCCCGCACTCCTGGCCCAGGCCTGGGCCGGCACGGCCGGGGCAGCCGCCCCGGCCATCGTCCCGCCGCTGGCCGGAATTGCAGGCTTCCTGACCGGCAGCAATGTCGCGGTCGCAGCCATGATCGCACCGCTCATCGGCGCCCTGCCCGGGCTCGATGCCGCCGCGACCACGGGGCCCCTGCCGCTTGGCATCACCGCCACCCTGCTGGCCGCAGGCGGTATCGCCACCATGATCTCCCCCATGCGCCTTGCCATGGCCGCGGCCCTGGCCGGCGCACATCCCGCCGACGAAGCGGCCATCCGCCGGGCGGCCACGCCGCTGCCCGTGACGATCGCCCTTCTGCTTGCCGCAGCCGCGGCGGCAGCCGGCTTTGCGGCCGCAGCTTAACCGCTTGCCAAACCCGGCTTCCGGCGCTATCGTCCGCGCCGTCCGGAGAGGCTCGCCCGTCTCCGGACCACGCCGGCGTAGCTCAGGGGGAGAGCAACTGATTCGTAATCAGTAGGTCGTAGGTTCAATTCCTACCGCCGGCACCAGATTTCAAGGGGTTAGCGCCTGTCAAGGCGGATACGTTCAACTCTAAAAAGTTGAACGTTCAACTCCAAAAAACAGGCCGCATGCAGTGATGTGCATGCGGCCTGTTTTTTGTTCAGGTCGCGACAGCGGCGCATAAATTATTGCAACTCCTTGCAACATATAAGAAATTTCCAGATCAATCCCTACCGGCATCCTGGTTCTCACTCCGAGGAATCTCTCCATCGGAGCCACCTCAACTGAGAGCTCAGATCCATGCCACTTCTTCCTGCCCCACTTCAAGCCATCGCCACTACCATAGCTCTGCGGGACGTTGCCACTGCAGGCGGCCCTGCCACCCCCTGGATCCGAACCATTGATGCCGTCGCGACCAATGACGGCGGCGGTGGCCTCTGGCGTTGGGAGGCCACATCCACCGCCGCCGACAATACCGGCACAGTGGTGCAGCCTGATGATGTGCCATCCGGTGTCGCCGGACGCTGGCATCGCGATACGGATGGTCAGCTGGACATCATCTGGTTCGGCGCTGTGGGCGACAATACGACCGACTGCTCAGCCGCTCTCCAGGCCGCCTTCAACGCCGCCCGCATCGTCTCCGGCGGGACCCAGGACATCTGTCGGATTCACGTGCCGATTGGCCGTTTTGTCTTCAAACAGACGATCGACCTGCCCTCGACCATTCACCTGACCGGCGTCGCTCCGGAATTGAGCGTCCTCAGGGCATCATCAATGTCCTCTGGTGCAGACGGCTTGCGGGCACACTTCGAGAAGGCGAACGGCACGGCGATGCATGTGTCGAACCTGCAGATCGCCGGTCAGGCCGGCACTGGCGGTGCCCTCCTGTCGATCAAAGGCGGCGGCCGCATGCAGATTCGCAATCTGTCCTTCAACTATTCAGGTAATGGTGACGGCAGCGCAGGACTGCGTCTGATCGATTGCCAGGACTGCGAGTTCTCGAACCTGGTCATGGCAAAAATCGGTCGTCCGGATCAGGTGCCCCGTCTCGGCGCGACACTCTCGATCTACCATGAGGGGTTTGCCGATCCGGCCTATGCCGGCGTACGTCCGAACAACCTCTACTTCCACGGGTTGCGGATCGAAGATCCGCGTGCCACTGGTCTCTATGTCGAGGATGGCCGGGGCATCCAGCTCTTCAGTGGTAAGATCGACGGCTCTTTCGGCAGCGTCGTACCCGAGGGCGTGCCTGCGATCCACCTTAAGAATACGACCAATCTGCGCTGGCGGGACTCGTTTGTCGCCGGCATGAAAGGCCCCAATCTCCACATCGACGGCTACAGCTCTGCTGAAATCATCGACCCGATCTGGGCTCCTGGCCAGGGAAAGGCCATGATCACCGGCACGGCGGCATTCGGGGCTCCCTCGGCTCTCAACTACCTGGCAGGCCACATTATCGTGCCCGGCGTCACGATCACCGGTGGCAGCCTCAATCAGCAGATGCCCACGTATTCAGCCGGGACCGTTGACGCCTTCTGCGACGTAACGGTCGCAGAACCCGTCCGTTACGACGATCTCACGGTGACCTCGCGGGCCTACAATTCCAGTGCGAACCACACGGCAGTCTACTGCGACGTTCCGGGAAGCTTCCCATCGTCGAACAACGTCGCCCAAGGCCTGTTCCTCGTCGACAAGACGTCAGGCCGGCGCTGGCAGATCCAGGATGACTTCGCCGGGACGCCGCGGCAGTTCCGCCTCTGGGGCAATGTCGCGGCCGAAGTGACTGTAGGCGCAGCCATGCAGGTGGAATGGGACGTCTTCCCGGGATTCCGTATGGCGCTGCGTGACAGCAATATCCTCCGTCCGCGCGAGGCCCGCAATGCAGCCGAAGTGCCACGATTGTTCACGGAAGTCGCATCCGGCCTGTCCCTGTCCGGTCCTGCATTCGACGGCACGGCCTGCCTTACCGAGGTCGCAACGGGTGTCACAATGACGGCCGACGAGCATGCTGGCCACTTCCTGATCGACAGCACGACCCGTGATGCCTGGTACATCGCCGGCAACAACTCGGCCGGCGTGCTTGCGCTCTGGTACGACATCACGGCTGAACTCTCTGCGGCGATCACAGCCGGCCACCGCTTCGACATCACCACCGGCATCGATCGGACCGTAAGTCTGATCGGTGATCGGGCACTTTGGCAGTATGCTGCCGGATTGCGGCAGGGAACCTTTCCGATAACTGACTGGAAGACCGGCGGGACGCCCGTCACCTGACCGACGCCCCCACTTCAGGGCTTCACCGACGCCTCACGGCCACCCACCGGTGAAACCCACGGTCTCGCCGACCACGAAGCCGGCCTTGTCGGACAGCAGAAAAGCAATCAGCTCGCCGATCTCCTCGGGCCGGCCCAGACGGCCGAGCGGCACCATCTCGCGCACACGGGCAGCGCCGGCCGGATCGTCGATCCATTTCGCGCGCGGGTAATAGGTCTCGCTGTAGAGGAAGTTCGGTGCCACGGCATTCACCCGGATGCCATGGGGGGCCAGCTCGTTCGCCAGTGCCTTGGCAAGTCCGGTCGAGGCCGAGCGGGCGGTCGCGTACATCGCGAACCCCGGATAGGGACGGCGCGGCGAGGCGGAGGTGACCATCACGATGGCGCCGGCGCCCTGCGCCTTCAGATGCGGGGTCGCCGCCGAGGCAAGCGCGAAGGGGAAGACGGTCAGCGCCTCAAGCATCTCGCGCAGCGCCTCCGCTTCGGTCTCTTCGATGCGGCGACGGATCGCGGGATAGGCGTCGTTGGAGACGATGCCGTGCAGCCCGCCCATCCGGTCGAGCACTTCGGCGATCAGCCGGGCCGGATCCTGGGCCTCGGCGGCGGTCATGCCCTGATTTTCCGCCTCCCAGGCGGCGCGGGCCGCCACGTCGGTGAAGGATGTGTCATGGGCGATGATCTGCCAGCCCTGGCTGGCAAGCGCCGCCACCGTAGGGGCGCCGGCATATTTGGTCGCATTGGTAACCAGCGCCACGCGGGGCGCGGTGTCGGTGACAGGCATAGGTGCGTTTCCATCCTCGAAACTGCCGGGCCCGCTTCTGATGGTGGCGGGCTCAGGGCGGGTGGGGCCGGTTTCAGATCCGACCTAAAGCTTGGTGCCGTAGCGGCTCAGCCGTTCCAGATCCAGGATCTCGATCCGTCCGTGCTGCAGCCGAAGCAGTCCTTCGGTCTGCAGCTGCCGCAGCGCCTTGCTCGCGGTCTGACGCGACATGCCTGACAGCAGGCCGATCTCTTCCTGCGAGATGCCCAGCTGCAGCTGGTCATTGGGGCTCAGCACCGGGTTGAACAGCCAGGCGATCGACCGGGCAAGCCGGGCCGTCGGGTCCAGCAACCGGCCATAGCCCACAAAGGCGATGAACTGGCCCAGGCGCTCGTTCAGCTGCCGGACCAGGAATTTGTTGAAGGGCGGGCTGTTGTCCATCAGCCAGCGGAAAGTCCGGCCGTTGAGCAGGGCAATGCTGGTATCGCGCAGGGCCACCACGTCATAGCGCCGCGGTTCGTTCTTGATGACCGAGCCTTCCCCCACCCATCCGCTGCGCGATATGCCGGTCAGGCTGACCATCTCCCCGCTTTCCGCCACGACGCTGATCTTCAGCAGCCCGTCGATCACCCCGAACCAGGCATCGACATGGTCATGCTCGTGCAGCAGGTAGGCGCCCTTGGGCAGCAGCTTCTCGGTCATATTGCGCCGGGCGAGTTCGCGATCCTCCTCATTCAGATCCTTTGCCCAGTGAGCGACGGTCATGAACTTCGCTTCAGAGAGCATGGCATCCCTTGTCCGGTGGGGCACAGGTTGGCCGGCTGGCCGTCGGCTGATCCATGACGGATGACCCCGATCCATGAAGGATAACCCTGGCGCGGGCGGCTGTCCCGGCTGATCGCCATCAGATACGGGCGGTGAGGATACGGCCCGTCACCAGCCACGGCAGGCCGTGCAGACCAGCACGCAGGGGCCACACAGACAACACCCAGAAATATTAGATATACCCCTGCAAAATTATCATGATTCAGGTCACACCATCTGTCAACGCACCGAGGAACGGAAAATTGCGGTTCGGGTAGGCTTTTCCTCATATCGGAACGAGCCTGCGGTGTCCGGCTTGCCGGATCCGCATCGCGATCAGCGGAAACCGGGCTCGACCACTGCGGCACCACGCCGAGAACATGCGCCCCGGACGGAGCACGGATCAACCATGCCCGCCATATTCCGGGTCCGCAGCCGCCGGCCAGACACAGGCCGGGCGGCACAGGGGGGATCCTGACCATGATGCTCAGCCACACGCAGACCACCACCGCCACCCAACTGCCCGCCCGGGGTCCGGCCCCGGCAGTGCGGCCGCGCATGGCGCGCGACCAGGCGGTTCGGGCACTCAAACGCCAGATCATCGTCGATGCCGCCCGGTCGGTCTTTGCCGAGATGGGCCTGGAAGCCGCGTCGATGCGCGGTATCGCCGCCGCCGCCGGCTGCACCACCGGCGCGATTTACCCGTATTTCCGCAATAAGGAAGAGCTCTATGCCGCGGTCCTCTCGGACGGGCTGACCAGCCTGCACGAGCATCTGGCGACGGCCAGCGGCAATGCGACGGATCCGCGCGAGCGGGTCGAAATCGCCCTGCGCAGCTATTTCGCCTATTACCGCAGCCGCCCCGACGAATTGAGCCTGGGCCTCTACCTCTATCACGGGCTGAAGCCGGCGGGCCTGACGCCCGAGCTCGACCGCCGGCTGAATCGCAAGCTCTCCCAGGCGCTGGACGTCATCGGAGACGCGCTTGCCGCCTATGCCGGTCTGGACGCGGATGCCCGGCGTATGGAACTCTGTCAGGTGTTCAGCTATCTGATGGGTCTGTTGATCTGCGATTGCACCCATCGGCTTGGCGCACTCGGCAGCAATGCCGAGGCGATGCTCGACCGCTACACCGCCGACCTGCTCCGCCGCCTTGCACCGCATTGACCGCCGGCCGGGCGGGGAGGTCATGACCGGAGCTTCCCGCCCGTGACCGAGACAGCCCCCGCTCTTCCGCATCCGGCCATGCCCGGGGTCGGCGTCATTGCCATCGCCTGGCATGACGGGCGCGTCGCCCTGGTGCTGCGCGCAAACCCGCCCCAGGCCGGGCATTGGGGCTTCCCCGGCGGCCGGGTGCATTGGGGAGAGGGGCTCGTCGACGCGGCCATCCGTGAACTGGCCGAGGAAACCGGCCTGAAGGCCCGGGCCGATGCCTCGCCCGCACCGGAACCCGTCGCGGTGCTGGAAGTCGCCGAAGGTGCCGCGGACCGGCCGGACCATCATTTCGTGCTGGTGGCCATCCGTCTTGCCGTGACCGGATCCGCCGGGCTGAAGGCGGCTGACGACGCCCGCGATGCCGTCTGGGCCGACCCCGACAATCTGCCCCGGCCGCTGTGCCGCGATGTCGAGGCCCTGGTGACCGCCACCCGCCCGGGCTGATGGCCGGCGGGACGGTCGGGAGACGACAGGTTTCGCATGGCGGATTCTTCTCCCGCCCGCGTTGACAGCAGGACATCGGCCCCGCCTGATCATGACAGGTCCGGATGTCGCATCCGGGCCGACCATGATCGCCCGGCAACGCATCGGGCGACGGAGGGAGGAAGACCCAGATGATCTGTCTCACATCCCTTGCCGGATCGGCGGTCGGCCGACGCCGGTCGTTGCACGCCGCCCTTCTGGCCGCAGCCCTGCTGACCACGATACCCGGCCTTCCGGCTGCCCGGGCTGCGGAAACCACTGTCGCGGATGCCGCGGGCGCGGGCTTCGATGCCGCACGGCTCACCGCCCTTGGCGACCGGCTGGCAGCGGATGCCGAAGCCGGCCGCATTCCGGGCGCCGTGCTTGCCGTCGAACGTGACGGGCAGCTGGTCACACTGCGTGCCGTCGGGTGGCAGGATCGGGCTGCCGGCACGAAAATGACCGAAGACAGCCTGTTCCGGCTCTATTCCATGACCAAACCGATCGTATCGGTCGCGGCCATGCGCCTGATCGAAGACGGGCGGCTGCTGCTCGCGGCCCCCGTCTCGGCCTATCTGCCGGATTTCGCCAGGCTGGAGGTCGGCCGCGAGGTCGCCGGTGCCGATGGCAAGCCGACGGTCGAGACCACCCCCGCCACGCACAAGATGACTGTGCGTGATCTTCTGCGCCACACCAGCGGCCTGACCTATGGCGTGTTCGGCAAGTCGGCGATCAAGAGCCGCTATCTGGCAGCCGGCACCCATCTCTGGACCGACACCAACGAGCAGTATGCAGCCAGGCTGGCGAAGCTGCCCCTGGTGGCGGAACCGGGCACGCTTTGGGAATATGGCCGCTCGACGGACCTGCTTGGCCGGGTGCTGGAAGTCGCCGCCGGCAAACCACTGGATGAGGTCGTGGCCGGGCTGGTGCTGAAACCGCTCGGCATGACCGAGACGTTCTTTCACGTGCCCGAGGCCCTGCGCAGCCGGGTGGCGGCCGCCGACCCCGAGGCCGCTTTCGGCAACAAGCCGCCCGAGCTGCTCGACCCTGCGCGCCCCGATACCTTCCTTTCGGGCGGCGGCGGCATGTACGGCAGCACCCGCGACTATCTGCGCTTCCTGCGCATGATCCTGAATGGCGGTGAGCTGGAGGGCACCCGGATCCTGAGCCCGGCCAGCGTGCGGCTGATGACCGCCGATCATCTGACACCCGAGATCGATACCGGCGGGCTGGCCCCCCTGGGCTATGGTTTCGGCCTGGGCTTCGCCGTGCGTCGGGGCGAGGACGGTGCCTGGCCGGGCAGCACCGGCGATCTCTATTGGGGCGGCTATGCCGGCACCTATTTCTGGATCGACCCGCGCGAGAAGCTGCTGGTGGTCTACATGATGCAGAGCGTCTCGCAACGTGAACCTTATCGGCTGATCGTTCGCCAGGGCGTCTATGGTGCCATGACACGCTGAACCGCAAGGCCGCGGTGCCCTTGGGCCCCGCGGTCTTCCTTACCTCGATATTCAACGTTGGATTGATATTTACCTGTCGCTATCATCCCTGGATCATCTCAACCCCAGGGAGACTCCCCGATGCGGATCGACGAGATCGTGCTGCGTTTCGTGACGCCGAAGATGGTGGCGCCCTTCGCCAATCGCTGGCAGCGCATGGAACGCTGGACCAAGCTGATCGTCGAGATCCGGTCCGACGGGCTGTCGGGCTGGGGCGAATGCACGGCCATGGAGTCGCCCTTCTACCATTACGAAACCATCGAAACCGCCTGGCACATCATCGAGCGGCACCTGGCGCCGCTGCTGGTCGGCAGCGACGTGGACGGACCGGAAGACATGCTCAACCGGTTCCGCGACGTCGCCGGCCATGTCGAGACCATTGCAGCGCTGGAAGTGGCGTTACACGACCTGCTGGCCCGCCGCGATGGCGTGGCACTGGCGGTGCGTATCGGCGGCGCCATCAGACCGGTGAAAGCCAGCGCCACGATCGGCGTGACCGGAAGCGTCGCCGATCTGCTGGCGGCGGCCCGGCGGGCGGAAGATGGCGGCTATCACCGGATCAAGGTGAAGATCAAACCCGGCTGGGATGTGGAGCCGCTGTCGGCGCTGCGTACCGAACTGCCCCATATGCCTGTGCTGGCTGACGCAAACGGCGCCTATGGGCCTGAGGATCTGGATCATCTGGCGGGCTTCGACCGGTTCGGGCTGATGCTGCTGGAACAGCCGATGGCAGCCCACAACTGGAAGGCCTATGCAGCCCTTCAGTCCCGGCTGGACACCACGGTCTGCCTGGACGAAAGCATCCACACGATGGAGGACGTCGACGACCTGCTGGAACGTCGCGCGGCCCGCGCCGTCAACATCAAGGTCGGCGGGGTCGGGGGGCTGATCCGGGCAAGGGCGATCCACGATCGGCTTGCGGCAGAGGGGATCGGCTGTTTCACCGGGGCCAAATTCGAGACCGGCATAGGCCGTTGGACGAATATCGCGCTCGCCACCCTGCCCGGCATGACCTATCCGTCGGATGTCGCAGAAAGCGCCCGCTATTTCGCCCCCGACATCACCACCCTTCCGGTCGAGTTGACCGGGCGGGGGCTGGTCGCCCCGCTGGATGCGCCGGGCCTCGGCACCGAACCGGACCCGGTGCAGCTCACCCGGGTCACGACCCGGATTCTGAGGATCGGGGACTGAGGGGGATCGGGGACTGAGGGCCGATCAGGCCGATGCGCCGGCGCTGCGCGCACTGCGCCGGCGCCGGCCGGGGGTGGCGGCCGGCTGCAGGCCCTGCTCGATCCGCCGGGCCTCGGCGGCCATCAGGCCCACGATGCGGGCACGACGCGTCGCGTCCATGCGCTGACTGATCGCACCGATGCTGATCGCTGCCACCGGCATTCCCGTGCGATCGTTGATCGGCACCGCCACGGCGCACATGCCGGGCACGATCATGCCATCGCTGACGGCATGGCCGGCCCGCCGCGTGGCCTCGACCATCCGGCCCACCTCGTCGGGACCGCAATCGAAGCGGGCGAAGCGTTCGGCATTGGCCGCAATCACCTGGGCCACCTCTTCATCGCCCAGTGCGGCGAGCAGGGCGAGCGACCCCGCGGAAACGCCCAGAGGCCGCCGCCCCCCTACATCAAGGCTGAGGGTGCGGATGGGAAAGGCGCCTTCCACGCGGTCGACGCACAGCGCATCCATGCCGCTGCGCACGAACAGATAGACCGTATCGCCGGTCTGCTCCGCCAGACGCTGCAGCGAGGGACGGGCAATGTCACGAATGCTGAAACGGTTCGATGCCGACGAGCCGAGCAGAAACAGCTCGAGCCCCAGATGGTAGCGGTGGGTATCGGCGGCCTTGTCGACCAGACCCTGCTCCTTCAGGGCCGCGAGCAGCCGGTGGGCCGTCGCTTTGTGCAGCCCGGTCGCGCCTGCAATCTCGGACAGCCGCGCCCCTTCGCCCACATGGCCGGCGAGGACGCGGAGGATTGCGGCGGCACGCGCCACACTCTGCACGTTACCGGCATCGGTCGCGCGCCGTGCCGTCGACGCTGCATCCCCACGATGGCCACCCTCGCCGCGGGCAACCCGCGGCAGCTCCTCGACACCCGACATCCGGTTCATGCCCCGGTCCTCCATTCCGACCGCAGCCGGCGCGATCGCGGCCGACGGTCGGATGAACCTAGGCGATATGATGACCCCTGTCAAACCACCATGGGTTTTGCTTTAGCCGAAAGACGAGCCCTGCGGCGATCAGACGCGAACCGTCAGAGAACATAGTCCTTGAGGGTTGTATTCAGATTCTCACTCAACCTTTGATCGAAGCCCGCCAGCAGGTCGCGGGTCATGCGATCGAAGGCGACTTCACGGGCAAGCGGAGAGCCGCTGGCATCGATGGCACGGATCAGGCGCGATTCGACATCGACATAGGCCTGCCGCTCGCCGGTCTCCGACAGGATCTCGAGCGTCGCGATCAGCGTCGCGGCATATTCGTCGGTCGGTTCCTGGGTGAACGTGCCGCGAATGCCGCCGGTCTGGGGGAGCGGCTTCTCGATCACACTCGCGTCGCGGATAACGAGACGCGCCGTCCCCGACACACCCGCCGCCTCCAACCGGTCCCGCGCCCAGTCGCCGGCAGCCCGGGCCGGTGAGGTCGGGAAAAGATGCTCGACATTGGGGGCCTTGCGCGGCGGCTGGTAATTGTCCAGCAGCTGCACCCGGGCCACGTTCAGCCGGAATTTCGGCTTGTCGTCGAACCGGATCGGCTTCGGCCCCTCGGGCAGCGGCTCCGAGGCGCAGCCGGCCAGAAGGCCTGCCGCGGCAAGACCGGCGGCCAGGCCCAGCACCCGGCGACGGGTGGGTCCGATGCCCGCATGGGGGCGCATCGGATGAAGGCGCGTCGGATGGAACGGGGAGGTGGTCATCGTCGGTCAGTCTCCCTCGATATGGCCGGCGTCCTCGACGTGATCCGGCGGCCCGTCAGTGCCGGTGGGCATCATTCGCCCGCAACCGGGCGATGTCTGCATCGTCATAGACATAGGATGTGCCGCAGAACTCGCAAACCACGTCGACCCTGCCGTCGACGGTCAGCTCGGCCAGATCGTCGCCGGGCAGGCTGCGGATCAGCCCCTCGACACGCTCGGGCGAGCAGCGGCAGGCGAAACCGAGCGGCAGCGCCTCATAGGCGATGGCGCCATCCTCGTGATAGAGGCGAAGCAGCAGGGTTTCGAGCGGCAGATCCGGGTCGGTCAGCTCCTGGTCGCGGACGCTGGAGGCCAACACCACCGCACGGTGCCAGCCGTCCTCGGCATCCTCGGCCGCAGTCGCCGTGCCGCCCTCGGCCGGCATGCGCTGAAGCAGCAGCCCGCCGGCCCGCCAGCCCCGGTCGCCCTCGGGCGGCGTCACCGCAAACCGCACGGCGCTTTCGATCTGCTCGGACAACCGGAAATAGGCATGAACCGCATCGGCCAGACGCTCGCCATCGAGTTCGACGATGCCCTGATAGCGCTCCATACCCTGACCCGGGTCCAGCGTCAGCGCCAGATAGGCCCGGCCGAACAGGCGCGGCATCGACGGTGCGCCCTGATGGCGCACGCCGGCAACGGCCGTGTCCAGCGCCGCCACGGCGTCGGCATCGAACTGGGCATAGCCCCGCAATGCGCCCGACGCGGTCGCATCTGCGACCATCAGCGAGACCGGGCCGTCACCGCGGATCTGCACCGTAAACACACCGTCGGTCTTCAGCGAATGGGCGACCATGGCGGCCAGCGTCACCGTCTCGGCCAGCACGGCAGAGACCGCCGCCGGATAGGCATGGCGCCCCAGGATCTCGTCCAGCGCCGGGCCCAGCCGTGCAACACGGCCGCGAGCCTCGGCCCAGGGGAGCCGGAACGGCAACGAGCGGTCGACCAGGGTCGACCGCTCGGCAGGGGTTCCGGCGCCGTGGGTCGGCGTCGTCGTCATCACTTGGTCTCCATGACACCCAGGCACCAGGCGAGGACCGCCTTCTGGGCATGAAGCCGGTTCTCCGCCTCGTCGAACACGACGGAGGCCGGACCGTCCATGACCGCGTCGGTGACTTCCTCGCCGCGATGGGCCGGCAGACAATGCATGAACACCGCCCCGGGTGCCGCCTTCGCCATCACCGCATCATTCACCTGATAGGCCGGGAAATCGCGCTGGCGGGCTTCGGCGTCCTTGCTGTCCATCGACACCCAGGTGTCGGTGACCACGCAATCGGCGCCGGCCACGGCGGCACCGACATCCTCGCCCACCGTCACACGGGCGCCGGCCGCCAGGGCCGCCGCCACCGCGTCGGAATCCGGCTGATAGGCCGCGGGGCAGGCGATCGCCAGGTCGAAACCGAAATGCACGGCCGCCTGTACGAAGGTCACGCACATATTGTTGCCGTCACCGACCCAGGCGATGCGCCGGCCGGCCAGATTGCCCGGCCCCCACTGCTCTTCCAGGGTCATGAGGTCGGCCATCAGCTGGCAGGGATGCGAGCGGCGGGTCAGACCGTTGATCACCGGCACGCTGGCATGGGCCGCCAGTTCGGTCAGCGTCTCGTGCGCATGGCAGCGGATCATGATCGCGTCGACATAGCGCGACAGGACGCGCGCCGTGTCGGCGATGGTTTCGCCGCGGCCCAGCTGGCTGTCCTGCGGGTTCAGGATCAGCGCCGAGCCGCCCAGCTCGTTCATGCCCACCTCGAACGATACGCGGGTCCGGGTCGACGGCTTCTCGAAGATCATCGCCAGCGTCCGGCCGCCCAGCAGCGGCGGGCGCTCACCTGCCGCACGGCGGGCCTTCAGCGCATGGGCAAAATCCAGAATGCGCCGCAGCTCAGCCGTCGGCAGCGCGTCCAGATCCAGGAAATGGCGGGGCGTCCGCGCCGCGGTGAGCGGCGCGTCGATGGTCAGGTCCAGGGCCGTCATCCGGCGGCCTCCTCTGTGGCGATCTCGGATGCGACGCTGTCGCAGGCCCGACGGATCGCGTCGATGGCTTGGTCGATCTCGGCATCACCGATGATCAGCGGTGGCAGCAGACGCACCACATTGTCGCCCGCAGGAACGGTCAGCAGGCCGTTTGCCCGGAAGGCATCGACCATGCGCCCGTTGGCCACCACGCATTTCAATCCCAGCATCAGCCCGGCGCCGCGGATCTCTTCCAGCACGCCCGGATAGTTGGGGATCAGCTGCGACAGCTCCCCCCACAGCCGTTCGGACGCCTGGCGGACCCGGTCGAGAAAACCGTCCTCGAGCATCACGTCCAGCACCGCATTGCACGCCGCCATGGCGAGCGCATTGCCGCCGAAGGTGGAGCCATGGGTACCCGGCCCCATCACCGCCGCCACCTTTTCGGTCGCAAGGCAGGCGCCCATGGGGAAGCCCGAGCCGATGCCCTTGGCGACCGCCATAATGTCCGGGGCGATGCCCGCCCATTCATGGGCGAACAGCCGGCCGGTCCGGCCGAAGCCGCACTGAACCTCGTCCAGGAACAGAAGCAGGCCATGCTGATCGCAGAGCTTGCGCAGGCCGCGCAGATAGTCGAGCGCCGCGGGCCGCATGCCGCCTTCGCCCTGCACCGGCTCGATCAGGATCGCCGCGGTTTCCTCCGTCACCGCCGCCTCGGCGGCCGCAAGGTCGCCGAAGGGCACGTGATCGAACCCGTCGACCACCGGATCATAGCCGTCCAGGTACTTCTTGTTACCGGCGGCGGCGAGCGTCGCCAGCGTGCGGCCGTGAAAGGCGCCCTGGACGGTGATGATGCGATAGCGGCCGGGCTGGTCCGACAGATCGAAATAGCGCCGCACCATCTTGATGCCGCACTCGATCGCCTCGGCGCCCGAATTGGAGAAGAACACGGTGTCGGCGAAGGTGGCGGCCACCAGCCGTTCCGCAGCCTTTTCCTGGCCCGGGCTCTGATACAGGTTCGACACGTGCCAGAGCTTCCCCACCTGCTCCGTCAGCGCAGAGACCAGATGGGGGTGGGAATGCCCGAGGGCATTCACGGCGATGCCGCTGGCGAAATCGAGGAATCGTCGCCCGTCCGCCGTATACAGATACGCGCCTTCGCCCTTGTCGAACGTCAGATCGGTCCGCGCATAGGTCGGCATCACGGCCGGGATCATTGTCCCTCGCTCCTCGTGGCGGTTGGGTGTCCGCACCCGTCATAACGGCGACGGACACGCTGGAAAGGGGCGAGTATCCGGTGTGGAACCTGTGCTGTCAATCGCGCAGCACAGGCGGCAAGCGGCGGATTTCCTTGGTGTGCGCCTGCGGCCCGGTGTACCTTCGGAGGCGTATCCGACGGGTATGGATTCCCGTGACGGCGGCACCGCTCCCGTCGGAATTCAATGGCCCGCGTCCGCTCCGGACGTCAGATGACCACCCGGCAACGGGTCGGCCCGCGTACAGGCAGAACATGACCGTCACCAGCCGTGGTCTCATCGTCCTCGCCGAGGATCAGGACAGTCTCCGCAAGCTCTACCGAGACGTGCTGGAGGCGCATGGCTTTTCGGTTTTTACCGCCAATAACGGCGAGCAGGCCATCCAGCTGTGTACCTCGAACACGCCCAAACTGGTCGTGCTCGACATCATGATGCCGGGCATGGACGGCATCGAGGCCTGCGGGCGGATCCGCCGGATCCTGGGCTCAGCCGTGCCGATCATCTTCCTGTCCTCGCTCGACACGCGCGAAACCGTGCGGGCCTGCCTGGAAGCGGGCGGCGACGACTACATCATCAAGTCGGAAAGTCTTGCCAAGCTGGTGGAACGGGTGGAGTTCTGGACCCGCCCGAAAACACCCCATGCCCGCGAGCGTCGCCGCGAGGTGCTGACCAGCGCGCGCGACGCGCTGGCCAAGCCGCAGGCCGAGCTCGCCGCCCGGCAGTTGAAACTGGCCGAGGGCACACCGCCGACCATTCAGAACGACGACGTGCTGCTGAAGGTGAGCCGGATCGTCGCCCTCGCCCGCGCACTCGCCAGCCCGGATTTCGGCAACAGCCATGCCGATCAGGTTTTCATGCTGGGCTATCTCACCGGTTCGGTCGAGTTCTGGGCCCAGCGCATGCCCGAGGTGAAACGGCGCTTCGACGAATATCTCCGCGCGGCACTGCGCGATACCGGCATCGTCGACAAGGCCCAGGGCGACAAGCTGATTTCGGCGCTGGTCGAATATGTCAACGAGCGCACCTTCAAATCCGGTCGCACCGCCGGCCGCCGCGAAGCCGGCGAGGCCGAGAACGGCACCGGCCCGTTCGAGCCGCTGGCCCTGCGCGAATTCGAGGAAAGCCGTCGCGAGGCAGAAGGGCGCCGCGAGGCGGAAGGCCGGCGCTGAGGCCGGCCGTCACCCGTCATCCCGCCGCAGGCTCGCGGGTCGCATAGCGCTCCAGCGCCCGGCGCAGATCCGCCGGCACTTCTGCAGGGCGTCGGCTGTCGCGATCGATGGCGACACAGATGCTGTCGCTGTCGGCGATCAGCACGCCGCCGGCATAAAGCGCCTGCGGAATGGCGATCGAGCTGCGGCCGATGCGCTGAACCCCGGTCGCGATCATCACCAGCCCCGGATAGCGCAGCTCGGCCTTGTAGCCGATCCGAAGCTCGGCCTGGACCATCACCGTCGGGGCATCCTGATCATAGCGGGTGGCGAGACCGCAAAGATCGAACAGCCGGGTGCGCCCCAGCTCCAGCCAGCGGGCATAGACCGCGTTGTTCACATGCCCCAGCATATCGGTCTCGCCGAAGCGGATACGCTCGGGGATCCAGAGCCGGAAGCGACCGGCACCGGGGCCGATGGCTGCCGGATCGGTCGGCGGCGGCACGGTATCGATCAGCAGGTCATCGGCCGTATAGGGCGGCAGGGTCTCGGACGTGGTCATGGCGATGGCGGCCTTCGGGGCAGGCCGGCGACAGATTCGCGCCGGAATTGATCCATGCCCCAAAGACTATCGCTTACCGATCCGGGCGGCCAGCCCGCATCACAATCCGGCGCCGCCAGGGTCCGGCGGTCAAGGGGCCTATTGCGGCGAGCGCTTGGCCAGGATGCGCTGCAGGGTCCGGCGATGCATGTTCAGCCGCCGGGCGGTCTCGGAGACGTTGCGGTCGCACTGCTCGAACACCCGCTGGATATGCTCCCACCGCACGCGATCGGCCGACATCGGATGCTCGGGCGGCGGCGGCAGAACCCCCGACCGCGACAGCAGCGCCCGCTCCAGATCGTCCGGATCGGCGGGTTTGGCCAGATAGTCGAGCGCACCGGCCTTCACCGCCGCCACCGCGGTCGCGATGTTGCCATAGCCGGTCAGCATCACGATCCGGGCGTCCTCGCGCCGGTCCCGCAGGGCGGGCACCAGATCCAGGCCGCTGCCATCGTCCAGGCGCATGTCGAGCACGGCAAAGGCGGGCCGCAGGCTGGTGAGCAGGTCGCGCGCCTCGGCGACCGAGCCGGCGGCATGGACATCGAAACCGCGGCGCTCCATCGCCCGGGCCAGGCGTTGCCGGAACGGCGCATCGTCATCCAGGATCATCAGCACGCGGTCTTCGGGGGCTGCGGCGGCGAGATCGATCAGATCGGCATCTTCCGCATCGACATGTGGCGGCGTGGACATGGGACGGCATTTCCTCTTGCGATACGGACCCGCAGCAGCGGCAGGCTGCATTCAGAACGACACCGGTCTGGCGGCACCCTTGCCGCCGCCCGCCAGGGCAGAACGCGACCAGCGCAGGCTGACCACGGCTCCGCCCTCGGGCCGGTTGGCGAAACGGACATCGGCGCCGGTGCGGGCCAGCAGGGTCTTGGCGATGAACACGCCGAGCCCCATGCGCCCCGCCTCGCGGCGGGTGGACATGTAGGGCTCGCCGATCCAGGGCAGCAGATCCGCCGGGAAGCCCGGGCCGTCGTCGCGCACCTCGATCGTGATATAGCGCGGATCCCAGCCCAGCCAAAGCGTTACCCGGCCGGCGGCGAACTGAGAGGCGTTCTCGACCAGATTGCCCAGGCCGTGGAGCAGTTCGGGCACGGGCGCCGCATCGGGCATCTGCGCACGATCGGATCCGGGGTCGATCTCGATCACGATCTCGGGGCCGGAACTGCGCCGATAGGGTGCTGCCGCACTCTCCAGCAGTTCCGGCAGGCCCAGGCGCTTGAAGGCGGGGCTCGCCTGTTCGGGGGCACGCGCCAGCCGGGCCAGGATCTCGCGACAGCGGGCGCTTTCCGAAACCAGCAGCGCCAGATCCTCGGCCTGCGGACCGTCGGGGCCCAGATCGCGCTCCAGTTCGCGGGCGACGATGGCGATGGTGCCGAGCGGCGTGCCGAGTTCATGGGCCGCCGCCGCCGCAAGCGCCCCCACCGCCGAAAGCTGCTGCTCCCGCGACAGGGCGATCTGGGTGGCGGAAAGCGCATCCGACATCCGCCGGGCCTCGGCCGCGACCCGGGCGGCATAGACGGTCAGGAACAGCAGGCTCAGGACCAGTGCCGCCCAGACCCCGGCGACATAGAGCGGCGGCAGGGCGAGAGGTCCGCCCTCGCCGTCCCAGGGCAGCGGATGATGCCAGACCGCCAGCATGGTCACCGCAATCAGCGACATGCCGGCCAGCACCACAGTGGAGCGCACCGACAGGATGGTCGCACTGATCGTGGCCGGGGCCAGCACCAGCACCGAGAAGGGATTGGCCAGACCGCCGGTGAGCTGCAGCAGCACCGCCAGCTGACAGACGTCGAAGGCCAGGAACAGTGCCGCCTGGCCGTCGGTCAGCCGGGCATTGGCCGGCCGCGCCAGGGTGGTGGCAAGGTTGAGCAGGGCCGAGGCCCCCACCGCGGCCACGCATTCCAGCAAAGGCAGCGGGAAGCGGAGCCCCTGCGACACCAGCATGATCGCCGCCAGCTGCCCGGCGATCGCCAGCCAGCGGATGGTGACCAGGGTATGGGCACGCACCCGCCCGCCATCGGGGGATCCCATGCCCGGCGGCAGGCTGCCGGCCGGCGGAAGCGTGGGGCCGGCCGCACTCATTCCGGCACCTCGACCCTGAGATAGAGGTGGTAGCGCCCGGGTGCCACGCCCTCGGGCAGGTCGATCGGCCGGAGCCTTGGATCGTCGAGCGGCTGATCGGCCGCCACCACCGCACCGGGCGCCAGCAGGACCGGCAGCGCCGCCGCCACCCGGGCGGCGTTCCGGGCCGTCGCCTCGGCATCGCCACTGCCGATATCGGCATGGGCGAGGGCGGCGGGCGCCGGGATGCGTTCGGCCGCGCGGGGCAGGGTCTCTGCCAGATCCCCCGAAATCAGATGGGCGTCGTCGGGGATGCAATCCGGATGGGCCGCGACCTTGCGCTCGAACACGAAGATTTCCCGGTCGGGCAGGATGCTGCGCAGATGGTCGTAGGTGCGGCCATTGCCGAGCCCCAGCTCCAGCACCGGCCCGTCGAGATCGCGGATGATCTCCGCGGCACGATCCAGGCAGGCACGCTGGGCGGTCAGGCGGCGAATGAAACTGTCGAGACGGCTCACGGATGGCTCCAGTTCAGGCGGACGGGGCCCGGGTCGCCGGCCGTCGCGCTTGACCCCCGGCCGGCACCGGACCACCTTCGATCGAACAGCCCGCAGGCCCGACAGGGTTTGCACCCTTTCCTGAGCCCCACCGGCCGAACGGCGTATCCATGACCGAGATCGTCCTTGCCGTCGAGCACCTGCGCAAGACCTACGGCACCGTCGAAGCGGTCGCCGGCCTCGATTTCACCGTCCGGCGTGGCGAAACCGTTGCACTTCTCGGCGGAAACGGCGCCGGGAAGACGACGGCGATGTCGATGATCCTGGGGGTTGTGATCCCGACCGCCGGCCGGATCCGGCTGTTCGGCGAGGATATGACCCGCGATCGCAAGCGGGCCCTGCCGCGGATGAATTTCTCCTCGCCCTATGTCGACCTGCCCCACCGGCTGACCGTGCGCCAGAATCTGGATGTCTATGCCCGGCTTTACGGCATTGCCCATCCGGCGCGACGGGTGCGCGAGATCTCGGCCGCCTTCGACCTCGACGCCCTGCTCGACCGCCCGACCGGGCGGCTCTCGGCCGGGCAGAAAACCCGGGTTTCCCTCGCCAAGGCGATGCTCAACCGGCCGGAGCTGCTGTTGCTCGACGAGCCGACCGCCTCGCTCGACCCCGATACCGGCGACCGGCTGCGCGGGCTGCTGGAACGGTTCCGCGAGCTGTCGGGCGCCGCCATTCTGCTCGCCTCGCACAATATGGGCGAGGTGGAGCGGCTGGCCCATCGGGTGCTGATGATGCGCACCGGCCGGGTGGTCGACGACGGCACGCCCGCGGAGCTCCTGACCCGCTACGGCCGTGCCAGCCTGGAAGACGTCTTCCTCGACGTCGCCCGGTCGCCCGAGATGCAGCCTGCGGAGGGGGCATGAACCACGAACGGATGATGCCGCCCACCGCCGCGATGGAGGCGGCGTTGAGCGAGGCGCCCGAGCGGCTCACCGGGACCGCCGCTTCCCTGCAGCGCATCCAGGCGCTGGTGCTGCGCCATCTGCGCCTGCTGTTCAGTTCCTGGGCCCGGCTGGTCGAGATCGTCTACTGGCCGACGATGCAGATGCTGCTCTGGGGCTTCATCACCGTCTTCCTCACCACGCGCACCGACTGGCTGGCCCAGGCCGCCGGCACCCTGCTTTCGGGCCTGCTGCTCTGGGAGGTGCTCTACCGCTCGCAGCTGGGCGTCAACCTCGCCCTGCTCGAAGAAATCTGGGCCCGCAACCTCGCCACCCTCTTCGTCAGCCCGCTCCGCCCCTGGGAGATGATCGCCGCCATGCTGACGGTCGCGGGCATAAGGGTCGCGATCGGCACGGGGGCCGCGGCGGCGCTGGCCTGGCCGCTCTACCATTACGACATCTTCACCCTCGGCTGGTCCCTGCTGCCCTTCCTGGCGGCGCTGATGATCATGGGCTGGTCGATCGGGCTGATGGTGGCCAGCCTGCTGCTCCGGGTCGGGCTCGGTGCCGAGGGGCTGGCCTGGGCGGCGATCTTCGTGCTGCAGCCGATCTCGGGCATCTATTACCCGATCGAGGTGCTGCCCGGCTGGCTGCAGCCGGTCGCCTGGGTCCTGCCCTCGGCGCATATCTTCGAAGGCATGCGTCAGGTGCTGATCGACGGCACCATTCCCTGGCGCCATCTTGCCTGGGCCTTCGCGCTGGACGGCGTGCTGGTCGTGATGGCGGCGGTGGCCTTCACCCGCGCGACCCGCGCCGCCCGCCGCGACGGCCGCCTGCTCGCCTCCGGAGAGTGACCCGGAGAGCCGCCCGGCCGGCGCCGGCCCCTCTGCATACCGCTGCGGCAGGATGTCCACTCGTCGACATGCCATCAAAAGATGTTGCGGTGCGCCGGAAAAGATGCAGCAATTATGACGCTCAGGCTGCACTCACAGTCGTCGCAACGACGTTGGGGATTCTGGTGTGAGGACATCCTGAGAAGGGGGCAAGACCAGGGAAGCCAGGGGAGGCTGTTCCTATGAAGAGCATATTCCGGAACATCGGGGCCGGTGGTGTATTTCTGGCGGGCATCTGCATCGCCGCAAGTCAACCGGCACTCGCCCGGGATCTGACCGTGGTTTCCTGGGGTGGAAACTATCAGGACGCGCAGCGCGAGATCTATTTCAAGCCCTTCGCCGCCAAGACCGGCAAGCCCTTGCTGGACGAATCGTGGGATGGCGGCTATGGCGTGCTGCAGGCAAAGGTGAAGGCCGGCGCGCCCAACTGGGACGTGGTTCAGGTCGAGGCCGAGGAGCTGGCGCTGGGCTGCGCCGACGGGCTTTACGAGACCATCGACTGGGCGAAACTCGGCGGCAAGGACAAGTTCCTGGCCCAGTCGGGCAGCGATTGCGGCGTGGGCGCCATCGTCTGGAGCACCGCCATCGCCTATGACGGCGCGAAGCTCGCCGACGGCCCCAAGACCTGGGCCGATTTCTGGAATGTCGAGAAGTTCCCGGGCAAGCGGGGCCTGCGCAAGGGCGCCAAGTATACGCTCGAATTCGCCCTGCTCGCCGACGGCGTGCCGAAGGACGAGATCTACGATGTGCTCGGCACGCCCGAAGGGGTGGACCGCGCCTTCAAGAAGCTGGATGAACTTTCGCCCAACCTGGTCTGGTGGGAAGCCGGCGCCCAGCCGCTGCAGCTGCTCGCCTCGGGCGAGGTGGCGATGACGACGGCCTATAACGGGCGCATCACCGCCATCAACAAGGCCGAAGGCAAGCAGTTCAAGGTGGTCTGGCCGGGCAGCATCTATGCCATCGACAGCTGGGTGGTTCTGAAGGGTGCCGAAAACGCGGCAGCCGGCCAGGACTTCATCGCCTTCGCAAGCGCGCCCGAGAACATGATCAAGCTGCCGGCGACGATTGCCTATGGTCTGCCGAACAAGGAAGCGGCCGCCATGGTCGATCCCAAATACGCAGCCGACCTGCCGACGGCGCCGGCCAATATCGCCGATGCCATCCCGCTCGACGTCGATTTCTGGATCGACAATTCCGAGGAACTGACCCGGCGCTTCAACGCCTGGCTGGCGCGCTGAGCCCGCGACCGGCGCGAGGGGCGGGTGGCGACATCCGCCCGGCGCGGCATCGTTCCCCCGCACGATCCTTCGCCCGCCTCAGCGCCGACCCGGTCAGAGCTGGAGGACGCTGTTGGAAAACGTTCGCATCCGCTTCGACGGCATCAGCAAGTCGTACGGAGCCCTGACGGTCGTCAACGACCTGACCCTCGATATTGCCGAGGGAGAATTCGTCAGCCTGCTCGGGCCATCCGGCTCGGGCAAGACCACCCTGCTCATGATGCTGGCCGGCTTCGAAAACCCCACGGCCGGCACCATCCTGCTCGACGGCCAGCCGATCAACGACCTGCCGCCCCATCGCCGCAATATGGGCGTGGTGTTCCAGAGCTATGCCCTGTTCCCCCATATGACCGTGGGCGAGAACATCGCCTTTCCGCTGCAGATGCGCGGCACCGGCCGCGCCGAGATCGCCGAGCGGGTGGCGCGGGTGCTCGACATGGTCCAGCTCTCGGCGCTGGCCGATCGCAGGCCGTCGCAGCTGTCCGGGGGCCAGCAGCAGCGTGTGGCGCTTGCCCGCGCGCTCGTCTTCGAACCCCGGGTGGTGCTGATGGACGAGCCGCTGGGCGCCCTCGACAAGCAGCTGCGCGAACAGATGCAGCTCGACATCCGCGCCCTGCACAACCGGCTGGGGTTGACCATCGTCTTCGTGACCCACGACCAGTCCGAAGCCTTGACGATGTCCGACCGGATCGCGGTGTTCAACCACGGCCGGATCGAGCAGATCGGCTCCCCGCGCGAAATCTACGACGAACCCCGCACCCGCTTCGTGGCCGAGTTCATTGGCGAGACCAATCTCGCCGAGGGCCGGGTTGAAGACAGCGCCGGGGCCGAGGCCCGGATCGCTCTCGCCGCCGGCGGCCATGTCGTTGCCGCGGTCGCCGAACCGGTGGTCCCCGGCCAGGAGGTTCTGCTGTCGATCCGCCCTGAGCGGATCGAGCTGGCAGAGCGCCCGGGCGGCACCGGCAACAGCCTGGCGGCCCGAGTCGCCGACTGCATCTATCAGGGTGACCATCTGAGGGTGCAGCTGGACGGCGGGGCGCATGGCTTCACCGTCCGACTCGACCGCAAATCGCGCGAATGGGCGCCCGGAACCGAGGTCTTCGCCGAATTCCGCCCGGCCGACTGCCGGGTCATCGCCCCATGAGCGGCGGCGGATCGAAAGGCGCCGCGGCGCCGCTGCTGGCGCCGCTGCTGCTTTTCCTGGGCGTTTTCTTCCTGTGGCCGCTGGCCACGATGATGTCGCAGGCGGTGTCGGATCCGGCGGTGCTGCGCATTCTGCCCCGCACCGCCGAGGTCGCCGCCGACTGGGATCGTCAGTCGCCGCCGACGCCCGAGATGAAGGCGGCCATCGTCGAGGATCTGAAGGCGGCGACCGACACCCAGGCGGTCGGCGACATGGTCCGCCGGCTGAACAGCGCCCAGTCGGGCTTCCGCACCCTGATGTCGAAGACGATCCGGGCGATCGAGGATGGCGACATGCCGGCCGACCTGGCCGAGGTCGACCGCCGATGGGATCAACCCCGCTACTGGCAGGCGATCGCCGGCGCGCTTTCCCCCTATACGGATCGTCACCTGCTCGCCGCCGTCGATCTGAAGCGCGACGCCGCGGGCGAAGTGGTGTCGATGGCCGACGAGGCTTCGGCCAACCGGGTGATCATGCTGCGCACCTTCTGGATCGCCGCCCTGGTGACCATCGCCTGCGCCCTGATCGGCTTTCCCTATGCCATGCTGATCGCGGCGGCCGAGGGCTGGAAGCGCAATCTGCTGCTCGCCGCCGTGCTGCTGCCGCTCTGGACCCCTCTGCTGGTGCGCACCGCGGCCTGGTTCGTGATCCTGCAGGAAAAGGGGCTGATCAACGATCTGCTGCTCGGCCTCGGCATCGTCGGGGCGCCGGTGCCGATGATCTTCAACCGCCTGGGCGTGGTGATCGCCATGACCCACGTCCTGCTGCCCTTCATGGTGCTGCCGATCTACAGCGTGCTGATCGCCATCCCCAGAAATCTGGTGCCGGCCGCAGCCTCTCTGGGTGCCAACCCGCTCCGGGCCTTCCTGCGCGTGGTGTTCCCGCTCGCCTTCCGCGGCCTCGCCTCGGGCGCGCTGCTCGTGTTCATGACGGCGATCGGCTACTACATCACCCCGGCCCTGATCGGCGGCCCCGGCGACCAGATGATCAGCTCGGTCATCGCCTTCTATGCCACGGGTTCGGCCAATTGGGGCATGGCCGGCGCGCTCGGCCTGGTGCTGCTGGTGGTCACCCTGCTGCTCTATGCGGTCTATGGCCGGCTTTCGGCCGACCCTGCCACGGGAAGGAGCTGACAGCCCATGCCCAAGGCATTCAAACTGCTCTATGCGCTTGCGGTGGTGATCTTCCTGGTGGCGCCGCTTGTAGCGATCCTGCCGCTCGCCTTCACCTCCAGCGTCTTCCTGACCTATCCGATCCCGGAATTCTCCACCCGCTGGTTCGAGGAACTGGCGACGGCGGCGGTCTGGCAGCGCTCCATCGTGAACAGCCTGATCATCGGCACAGGGGCGACCCTGCTGGCCACGGTGCTCGGCACCGCCGCCTCGCTCGGTCTGCGCAACCGCCGCCTGCCCTTCGCCGGCATCGCCCGGACGCTGTTCCTGCTGCCCATGGTCGTGCCTGCCGTGGTGCTGGGGGTCGGCATGCAGGTGCTGTTCGTCCGGCTCGGCATCGCCAGCAGCTATCTGGGCGTCATCGTCGCCCATGCGGTGGTGGCGATCCCCTTCGTGGTGGTCAGCGTCACCGGTGCGCTCGCCGGCATCGACCGGCGGGTCGAACTCGCCGCTCTCAGCCTGGGCGCCTCGCCGGTCACCGTCTTCCGGCGGGTGACCCTGCCGCTGGCCATGCCCGGGGTTGCCTCGGGTGCGGTGCTGGCCTTCGCCACCTCGCTCGACGAGGTGGTCCTCACCCTGTTCGTCGCCGGCCCCAATCAGCGCACCCTCGCCCGGCAGATGTTCTCGACCATCCGAGAGAACATCAGCCCGGCGATCGCCGCCGCGGCCTTCGTCTTCATCGTCGGCACGATCCTGGTCGCCCTGGCCATGGCGGCGATGAAGCGGCGGGGCAAAAGCCCGGCGACATCCTGACGATCCGGCATCCGCCGCGGCGGCCTCCCCCGACGCCGCCGCGGCGGAACCCGGCCCGGTCTCAGCCGGTGACGAGACCGTAGTAGAAGTCGTGGAGCTTGGTCCACATCTTCGACCCCGTCTCGACCACCTGCCGGCCGCGCCATTCGAAGTTCGGCGCCTCGTGGGCGTATTTCACGATCAGATCCTTGGCGTGCGACGAATGCTCGATATCGGCTTCACCATGAACGGTGAACCATTCGAGCGCACGATCATCCAGCTGGAACCCGGATTTGAGCGCCCGATACATTTTCATCGCGCTTTCCGAGGTCTGGCTTTCGTTCACATAGATCGCCAGGATGCCATAGACGAAATGATTGTTCCGGCAGTGGCCGACCAGATAGGTCACGAAATCCCAGACTTCCGGCGCCACCGGGGTCTCCCGGATCTCGGCCTCGGTCGCCCCGAGCGCCAGCGCGAAACGCTTCATCAGGTTGTAATGGCTGTCCGACCCATCGGCGATCGCGGTTTCCTCGGCGGTCAGCTGCTCCATTTCGAAGGCGCGGACGTCCTCGTGCCAGCTGTTGGCGTGAATGCCGCTGTAGCAGCTGTTCTGCAGATAGACCTGATGATACTTCTGGATCGCCCAGCGCTTCATCTGTTCGCGCGTCACCCGGCCCGCCTCGATCTCCTTCACGAAGGAGTGGCGTGAATACTTGTTGGCCTGGATGATCCGGTCGAACTCCTCAAAATATTCCGACATGCGTCATCGTCCTTCCGAAAGCCCGCCGCGGGCGGGCCGACTTGTCCATGTCCCTGGAAACTGCATCCCGTGTCGCCGTCGCACGACCGACGTCAGAGGCCGGCCCGACCTCAGAGGCCGGTTCGCGATCTGAAGGCGTCGAGGCTGGCCGCGATGTACTCGTGGTTCACGCCCTTGCGGCGGAAGGTGAAGTTGGTCAGGTTGACGATGCTGGTCGCCAGTTTCTGGTCGTTGAGATACTTGGCGTCACCTTTCTCGTGCCAGAAATCCACACCCTCCAGAACCTGCGGCTGGACGTCGGCGAAGGTATAGCGATTACCCGTGGACGAGATGTTGCCCGAGGATCCGACCAGCAGGATGTCTTCGGCCAGCGCCTTCTCGACCAGCTGTTCGATGAACGCGCCGGTCCGGATGAAGGTCGCGACCGTGCCGTTCTCGCTGCACTGCCGACGGACATGAGGCGTCAGCTTTGCAAACAGCCGGCTGTCGGGGTTGAGCCGGTTGATCACCGCCAGCGTCGTCATCTCCGACACCTCGGCGATCCAGTCCAGCAGCCGGGGATCCTCCATGATCACCAGGTCGCGCAGCACATCGATGCTGCCGATGGTGATGCAGGGGTTGGTCAGCGGCCGTCCCTTCACCTCGTACATCCGGCGGATCGACCGTTCGGTATGGCCGATCAGCCCGTAACCGATATTGGCTTTGAGCAGGGTCAGGCCGCCGCCGCGGATGACCCCCAGCACATGATCCACCTCGGCATCGTCGACGACCTCGTCATCGGGTACGCCAAGCGCTACTTCCATCGTCCTCATGCCCCCTGACTGACGTGGGCGACAGGGCCTGCCACCGCATCCCCGGCCGAAAGCCGGCGGTGGAGCGCGACCAGCTCGGCCGTGTCGTTGAACCGTTCGGGATCGGCGCTGCGCATCACCGCCTGATAGACGGCCTCCAGCCCTGCCGGATCCAGATTGATCCCGGCCTCGGTCAGCCGGGCGCGCAGCACTGCACGCCCCGAATGGCGACCGATCAGGATCCGCCGCTCGCGGCCGAAATCCGCCGGGTCGAGATATTCGTAAGTGATCGGGTGATTAAGCAGCCCGTGCTGATGCAGCCCGGCAGCCGTTCCGAACACATAGTCGCCGAGCAGCGCCTTGTTGCGCCCCAGATCGACCGAAAGCCTTTCCGCGATCGTCATGCCCGTACGGACCAGGGCCGCGAGATCGATGGCGTGATCCAGTCGGACGTGATCCGGGCGATAGCGGATGGCGGTCGCGACCTCCTCGATCGGCACCAGACCGGCGCGCTCCCCCAAGCCGCCGATGGCGCCCAGCACCCCATCGGCGCCGGCGGCAAGCCCGGCCAGCGCATTCGCGGTGGCAAGGCCCAGATCGTCGGCCGGTGCCACGATCACCGGGATCGCGGGGCCGGTGATCGCCCGCAGCATGCCGATCGTGGCCGCCGTCTCGGCCGGCAGCATCCGGCCGGTGGTATCGGCAAGGATCAGTCCCCGGGCGCCGGCCGCAAGGGCGGCATGAACCAGGCTCCGCAGCATTTCGGGAGCGGCTGCAGCAATCGCCGCAAGCTCTACCCAGACGGGTGCCCGGGGTGCCAGACGGATGATCGCACCGGTCAGCAGCGCCACCGGATCCGCACCCTCGGCCAGACGCGGGTCGGTGCCGCATTCCAGCACGACCTCGATCGGTGGCCCGTTTTCCGTCGGCCCGCCCCGGCCCAGCAGATCCGCCAGGACCGGCGCATCCGCAAGCGCGGCGCAGACCATGCGGGTCAGTTGCCGACAGCGTGCGCGACTGGCCTCCAGCAGCGCCAGATCGGCGGGCCGGGCTGCCGGATAACCGATCAGCGCCGCATCGATGCCCAGATCGTCGAGGGCCAGCAGGATGTCCAGCCGCTCCGCCGTCGGTGCCGTGGCACCGCGGCCGTCGGCAAGAGAGGCGTCAACCAGTCTGGCTGTCCGAAACCCGCTGGCCGCGACGGTCGGAAGATCATGATGCATCGGACATGCTCCCTTCGAAGGAACAGGTCGCGTGCCGTCAGGGCTGATCCTCACACCGGATTGCGGGCAATGGATCACCCACGGCGCATGGCGGCGACTGCCGCTCAGCACTTCACATCCGGTCTGCGTCTTCACGCCGACAGGTCCTGGCCCTGCCGGCCCCCCGTTCGCGACTGCCCCGCTTCGCAGACAAAGCCGGCTTGCCCGCCGCATCGCCTGCGCCACTTGCCCTGGTTCCGTCGCCTGCCGCCGTCTCTTCCGGCGCGATCTCGCCCGACTTTGTGCCGGTGCGATGCTGCTGACGATCGTTCCCACCGATGACTATCCTGACGGATTATCTACCGTCAGTTGGAAGACCCTAAAACATCGCTATCTAACCGGCAACCCGTTTTCTCAACCTCCACGAGCAATTCATCCCCGCAAGTATCATGAAACGAGACATTTGCCGCCGAAAGCCGGAAGGATCGCGGCTCCGGCGATTATTTCTGGTGGAATAGATCGCAAAAATTGACAAGCCGGTTTGCGGTGCTCATTTTTGGCTAGGACGGGGCGGCCAATATCACGCAATGGTGGATCGCCCGAAATCGTCTCGCAGAATGAGACATTTGCCATTTCAGGCAGGCAGCACGGCGGAGCAGCCCGATGACCTATCAGTCCGTTCCGAACCGGCGTGGCGCTTTCGCGTCGGCCGAGAAGAAACACCCCTTCATCGATGCCGATTCTCATATCGAGGATCATGACGGCATCTTCGATCATCTGGACCGCGCCTACTGGCACCGGCGGCCCAAGATCGTCCATATCGGCGACATGATCGCCCATCGGACCCAGCGCAACTATGCCTGGCTGATCGACGGCGAGATGCGGCCCAAGATGCAGGGCTATCAGGCGTCCTGTCATGCCAGCCCGATCGTCACCGACTATGCGAAGCTGAAGCCGGTCAGCACCGCCATCCAGGGCATTCTCGACGTCGACGCCTATTGCGCGAAGATGGACGAGATCCAGCTGGACGTGGCGACGATCTACTCGACCCTTTTCCTCCAGCCGCTGACCCGCGATCCGCTGTTCGAGGCGGCACTGATGCGGTCGTACAACAGCTGGATGGCCGAAACCTGCGCCAAGAAGCCGACCCGGCTGAAATGGGCAGCCCTTCTGCCGATGCGCCTGCCCGATCAGGCGGTGAAGGAAGTGCATCGTGCCAAGGCGCTGGGGGCGACCTCGCTGATGGTGCTGGGCACGGTCGGATCGGTTCTGCTGCATGATCGCCGGTTCGATCCGGTCTGGGCGGCGGCGGAAGAGGTCGGCCTGCCGATCTGCGTCCATGTCGGCTGGGCCCATGACGGCATCGGCGAAGGCCTCGACAGCCCGGCCGCAGCCTTCATCCTGAATTTCGAGATGACCATCGTCTTCGGCTTCTTCAGCTTCCTGGGCGGCGGCATTCTCGATCGCTTCAAGTCGCTGAAGGTCGGCTTCCTGGAAGGTGGCGCCAGCTGGTTCCCCACCGTGCTCGACCGGATGGACAAGTGGCGGGTGACGCCCGCGGCCGAGGTCTGGCCGGCGGAAAAGGCCCCGATCGACTATCTGCGCGAGCGTGAGATCTACTTCACCGTCGAGGGTGACGAGGCCAACCTGCCGGCCTTCGTCGATCTGATCGGCGCCGATCGCATTCTGGGGGCCGCGGACTTCCCGCACACCCATTATGCCGGCGGCAAGCTGGGTGAAGCCTTCGGCTCGATCCGCGAGCGCGACGACGTGCCCGATGCGCACAAGGATCTGATCTTCGGCCCCAATGCGATGCGCTTCTATGGGCTGAAGCCCGAAGATGTGCATTTCTCGAAGCCGACCCAGACCGCGCAGGGCTGATCCCGGCCAGGCAGGCCTTGTCGAAAGACGCCGGGGCGGTCACCATCCGGTGACCGCCCATGGCATTTCCAGAACAGGCCCGCCCCAGGCATGAACTACGCCCACGACTTCCACGCCGGCAATTTTGCCGACATCGTCAAGCACGCGGCGCTGGCCGCCACGGTCGCCCATCTGGCCCGCAAGTCGAAGCCCTTCGTGGTGATCGATACCCATGCCGGTTCAGGGCTCTACGACCTGGAGGCCCCCGAAAGCCTGCGCAGCGGCGAGGCCCGCGGCGGCATCTTCCGCATCCCCGACCGACCGGCCCCGGACGAACCGGCCCTGCTTGCCGGGCTGCGCCGGGCGCTGGATGCGGTGGATGACGGTCGCGGTGCCGTGGGCACACGCCGGCGCTATCCCGGCTCTCCCCTCATTGCCGCCCTTGCCATGCGTCCGGGCGACCGGCTGATCGCAGCCGAGACCGTCGATCCGGTGCGTGCACGGCTGGAACGGGTGCTGGGCGCCCGCGCCCCGCGCCCGGGCCCGCGGATCGAAGTGCTGCGCCACGACGGCTACGGCGTGCTGAAAGCCTGCCTGCCGCCGGGGGAACGGCGCGGCCTCGCCATCATCGACCCGCCTTTCGAAGAGGTGGACGAGTTCGATCGTCTGGCCCGCGCCATGGAGGCCGCGATCGAACGCTGGGCCAGCGGCAGCTATCTGATCTGGTACCCGGTGAAGCGGGCCGAGGCCGCCGAAGATCTGGCACGGAGGATCGGCCGCGCCCTGCCGCCCCATGTGGAAGGCCTGCGCGCCGAATTATCGATCCTGCCCCCCGGCAGCACCTCGGACGGGATGACCACCACCGGGCTGATCGCGGTCAACCCCGCCTGGCCGGTGGAAGAGGGCATGGCCGATCTGCTGGACTGGTGCGCCCGCAGGCTGGCGGCAGATCCGAAGCGCCCCGGCCACTGGCGCGTGAGCGCTCTGCCGCGCGACTGACCGGCCACCAAAAAGGTCGTCATAAAAAAGGTCGCCATAAACAGACGGCCGGCCGCCCCGAGGGGCGACCGGCCGTTCTGCATCGAGGCGCCAGAGGTCGTCAGGACGCCTTGGGCATCTCGCCGACATAGGTCGATTCGGGCCGGATCAGGCGGTTCTTGTCGGCCTGTTCCAGGATATGCGCCGACCAGCCGGCCATGCGCGCCAGCCCGAAGGTCGGGGTATAAAGGTCGGTCGGGATGCGCACGCCGCGCAGCACCGCCGCCGCCCAGAACTCGACATTCGGATAGAGATTGCGGCCGGGCTTGTATTCCGACAGCAGCCGGACCGCGGTCTCCTCGACATGGACCGAGAGGTCGAACCAGGGATCTTCGCCGGCAAAGCTGTCCGACACCTGGCGGAGTGCCACGGCGCGCGGATCCATGGTCTTGTAGACCCGGTGGCCGAAGCCCATCAGACGCTCGCCGGCCTCGATCTGCTGGCGCAGCCAGGGCTCGGCATTCTCCTTGGTGCCGATCTCCTCGAGCATCGTGTCGACTTCCGAGGGCGCGCCGCCATGAAGCGGGCCCTTCAGCGCGCCGATCGCACCGGTGATCGCCGACGCGATGTCCGAACGGGTCGAGGTGATCACCCGGCCGGTGAAGGTCGAGGCATTGAGCCCGTGCTCCGCGGTCAGGATGATATAGGCGTCGAGCGCGCGGGTGTGGACGCGGGTCGGCTTCTCGCCATGGAGCATATAGAGATAGTTCTCGGCATGGCCGAGGCTCTCATCCGGCTCGATCGGATCGCGGCCGGTGTTCAGCGCATTGCGATAGGCGATGATCGTCGGCGCCTTGGCGAGGATCTCCGAGGCCTGCTCGAAAGTGGGGGGCCAGGCGAAGCTGCGATCGCCGATCGCCGAGGTCGCCGTGCGCAGCACGCTCATGGTGTCGGTCTCGGGCGGCAGCGCCCGGATGATCGTCTTCAGATAGTCGGGAAGCTTGCGGCGGGCCGCCAGTTCGGCGCGGAAGGCCTCGCTCTCGCGTTCGTCAGGCAGGTGGCCGCGCCACAGCAGGTGAACCACATCTTCGTAGGTGCGGGAGATCGCGAGATCCTTGGCCCAGTTCCCGCGATAGACCAGATAGCCGTTCTTGCCGTCGACAAGCGACAGATCCGTCTCGGCGACGACAATCCCTTCGAGACCTGCATTGATCGTCACGCTCAAATCCTCTCCAGCTACGGGGCGCGCTCCGTCGGCGGAGTCCCTCGCTGCCGGCGCCGCCCGCTGGGGCGGACGTCGGATTTCCGGGGGGCCCCTGCGTCCGGGCCTCAACATGTGGGGGAGATATAACTCCGCAGGCAGCGGTCCGTCAATTTATTCGCGATTATCGCGGGACAACATGTCACCATAGAATGACGGACACGCCCGGCACGCAACAACCTGTCTCAGGCGCGTCCGGACGGCCGCGGTCCCGCTTATATGTCACAACCCACTGTAATCCCGCTCTTATTTTCGGACGGACACGTCAGCACTGCTGACACTATTCTGGCATCAGAGCGGCGGATGTCATGCATGAGTATTCTTCAAGGCGAGACGTGAAATCCTGTCGGGTGAAATGTGTCTCACAAAGCGAGACTCTATGGCGATCCTGGCGATCGAGGCGTCCCTCTTGGCCGGCACCGCCCGACGGCCTATAAGCTGGCAGGTCTCCACGCGCTTTCGATCGGCATCGCCGCAATGTCCTTCCCCACCTCCGGCCCCGGCCGCGGTGCCGCCCCCAGCCGCGGTATCACCCTGGTTCTGATCGCGCTGACCGCTCTCGGGCCGCTCTCGACCGATCTCTATCTTCCCTCGCTGCCGGCGATGGGGCGGGATCTGGGCGCGGACGCCGCAACCGCGCAGCTGACCCTGACCGGCTATATGTGGGGGCTGGCCCTTGCCCAGCTGGTCTATGGCCCCGTCTCGGATGCGCTGGGCCGCCGGCCGGTGCTGATCGCCGGCATGACGGTGCAGGTGGTGGCTTCGGTTCTCTGTCTCTATTCCGCGACCATCGACCAGCTGGTCATGGCCCGGGTGCTGCAGGGGGCCGGCGCCTGTGCCGGGGCCGTGATCGGCCGCGCCCTGGTCCGCGATCTGTTTCCGCCCGAACGCGCAGGATCGATCTTCGCCTCCATCACCTCGGCAACCGCACTCGCCCCCATGGTGGCGCCGATGATCGGCGGTCAGATCGAGGTGCTGTTCGGCTGGCGCGGCAATTTCGCCGCCCTTGGTGTGATCGGCATCCTGCTGATCGCAAGCGCCGTCACCATCCTGCCGGAGCCGATCACCAATCGCGATCTCAGCCGGATCCGGCCGGTCGCGATCCTGAGAGCGATGGGCGAGTTGCTCCACGACCGCCGCTTCGTCGGTCTCGGCATCTGCACCTGTTCGGCCTTCGGTGCCCTTTTCGCCTGGGTGTCGAATTCCTCGGTGCTGCTGATTGAGGGCTACGGCATCCGGCCCGAACGTTTCGGTCTGTATTTCGGGCTGGCGGTCGCCGGCTATGTAGCGGGCGCCGGCATCGGCGGGCGGCTGGTCATGCGGCTCGGCTCGCTGCGCCTGCTGACCATCGGGCTCGGCCTGATGGCAACCGGCGGTCTGGTCATGCTGGCCCAGACATTGACCGGCACCGACACCGCCCTCGGTGTCACGGCCGGCGCCGCCTTCCTGCTTGCCGGTGCGGGCTTCGCCCTGCCCCAGGCCTTTACCGCGGCCATCCTGCCCTATCCCCATATGGCCGGCACCGCCAGTGCGCTGATCGGCAGCACCCAGATGACCACGGGCGGCATCGTCGCGGCGGCCACGGCGCCGCTTGCCGACGGCACGCCGATCCCGATCGCCGGCACCATCCTGGTGCTCGCCGCCATCGCGCTCACCGCCAACCGGCTGTTGGTCCACCGGCCCACCCGGCCGGTCTGAACCGCAGGCCGTCAGCGGTCGAAGCGCTCTCCGGGATAGGCCGGCGGATTGGACAGCCGCGAGGGCTGAGAGGGTGCCGGGCGCGCCGGCTGCTGCGCCGACGGCTGCCCGGGCCGGGCAGGGGCGGCGCTCTCCTCGCCGAACAGGCCGCGCAGCAGGCGCGAGAGCGGGTCATCCGACGGCGGCACCACCGGCGCCGGCGCCCTGATGTCCAGAACCGGCGGCGGCACCAGCATCATCCGGCCGCCCCCTTCCGACATCGCACGTGCCCAGATCTTGGCCGGCAACCGGCCGCCGGTCACGCCGCGCATCGGCGCATCATCGTCATTGCCGACCCAGCCCCCCGCCGCGACCGCGCCGGTATAGCCGATGAACCAGGCATCGCGGTAATCCTGGGTCGTGCCGGTCTTGCCCGCGATCACGGCGCCGCGCAGCTGCGCGGCGCGGCCGGTGCCGGTCTCCACCGCCTTGACCAGCATGGCGTTGATCGCCTGAACCGTATGGGCAGAGAGCACCGGTTCGGCCGGTTCCGGCGCGGCGCGCTGATAGAGCACGGTTCCGTCGGCTGCCCGCACCTCCTCGATCGCCCAGGGCTGAACCGGGCGCCCCTGATTGGCTAGCGCCGCATAGGCCGCCGTCATCTCCAGCAGGTTCTCCGACCCCGTCCCCAGGGTCACGCTCGGAACCCTGGGCAGGTCGCCCGACAGGCCCAGACGGCGGGCGGTCGCGATCACCCGGTCGCGCCCGACCTCTTCCGCCACCCGCACGGTCGCGGTGTTCAGCGAGCGCACGGCCGCCTGGACCAGAGGCACTTCGCCCGCATAATCCGGCTCGAAATTCGCAGGCGACCAGCCATCCACCGTCACTGGCGCGTCCAGCACCAGGGTGTTCGGCTCCCAGCCCGCTTCCAGCGCCGCCAGAAAGGCGAACAGCTTGAAGGTCGATCCGGGCTGGCGCCAGGCCTGGGTCGCCCGGTTGAACTGGCTGGCACGATAGTCCCGGCCACCGACCATCGCGAGCACGCCGCCATCGGGCGCCACCGCCACAAAGGCCCCCTGGCCGGCCTTGAGTTTGGGCCCGTCGGCGGCCAGAACCTCGCTCACGGCCGATTCGGCCGCACTCTGCAACTCCGCATCCAGGCTGGTGCGGACCACGATGTCGCGGGTGGTGGGCTCCAGATGGGCCGAAAGCTGGTCCAGCACCCAATCGGCGAACCAGCGCCGGTTGGTGGCCCCCACCGTCGCCCGGGCCGAGGGGGCAAGCTTCGGCACCCGCACCTCTTTCGCCGCCTCCGGCGTCAGATAGCCGACATCGACCAGGTTCTGGACCACCGCCCTCATCCGCCGCTCGGCCCGCTCGGCCGCCGATGTCGGCGCATAGGCCGAGGGCGCCTGCAGAAGGCCCGCGAGCATCGCCGACTGGCCGACATCAAGCTCCTCGACCGGCTTGTCGAAATAGCGCCGTGCCGCCGCATCGATGCCATAGGCCCCGGCGCCGAAATAGGCGCGGTTCAGATAGCGGGCCAGGATCTCGTTCTTGTCGTAGACCGCTTCCAGGCGGAGCGCCATCACCGCTTCGCGCAGCTTGCGTTCGAAAGAGCGTTCCGGAGTCAGGAACAGCATCTTGGCCAGCTGCTGGGTGATGGTGCTGCCGCCCTGCACCACCCGGCCGGCCGAAAGATTGGCATAGACCGCGCGGCCGATGCCGAAGATGTCGATGCCGGGATGGTCGTAGAACCGCCGGTCTTCGGTCGACAGCACCGCCTCGACCAGGGCCGGCGGCAGATCATTGACCGTGATCTGGCGGCCGGTCAGCCGGCCATAGACGGCGATCGCGGTTCCGTCGCGGGCCAGCACGGTGATACCCGGCTCCGCCGCGGGCTTGTTCAGCTCGTCAAGCGAGGGCAGGTCCCGCAGCACCCAGGCGATATAGCCGGCGAAAATCAGGGCAACCACGCCGAGCGCAATGCCTGCCCGGCGCAACCAGCGCCGCGGCGGCCGGCTGCCGCCGTCACCGGATCCCCCCTTCCCTGTCCCACGACGCCCCGTACCACGACGCCCGCCACCGCCGCCACTGCCCGATGGCCCGGCTCCACCACCAGAGGTGCGGCGCTCGGCCATCAGGAACGGGCCATCCTCTCCCGGGGCCTCGACGGCAGCCGACGACAGCACGGGATCACGACGGACGGGAACTGAAGCTCGGCGCATGGACGGCGGGTCTCGGAACGGGACGGGAACAGGGGCACGGCATTTGCGGACACTACGTGGAACGGCCTGTTCCAGGTCGTGACCTTCATGCGACTTTGCCGGATCAGCCGGTGGACGCATACTCGACGTCGAACCCAGCCGGAGGACACCCCCATGAGCCAGGCCGCAACCGCGCCCATGCCCGCAATCTACATCCCCCATGGCGGCGGCCCCTGCTTCTTCATGGACTGGACGCCCCGCGACACCTGGGCCAGCATGGGCGATTTTCTGCGCGGGCTGATCCGGGGGCTGGCGGTGCGACCGCGGGCGATCCTGATGGTCTCCGCCCACTGGATGACCGACGATTTTGCCGTCACCGGTGCCGCGGCGCCGGAGCTGATCTACGACTATTACGGGTTTCCGCCACATACCTATCAGCTGCGCTATCCGGCGCCGGGCGATCCCGCGCTTGCCGGCCGGGTGGTCGACCTGCTGGGGGCAGCCGGCCTCGCCGCCCATGTCGACCCTGCGCGCGGCTTCGATCACGGCATGTTCATCCCGCTGCTGCTCGCGGCCCCCGATGCCGACCTGCCGGTGGTTCAGCTGTCGATCCGCAATGATCTGGATCCGGCCAGCCATCTCGCCGCCGGTGCCGCCCTTGCCGCCTTGCGTGACGAGGGCGTGCTGATCCTGGGCAGCGGCATGAGCTTCCACAACATGCGCGGCTATGGCGATCCCCGCTTCGGCCCGGTCTCCGACAGCTTCGACGCCTGGCTGACCGGTGCGGTGGAGGCGGCCCCCGCCACCCGCCATACGGCGCTGACAGAATGGGCGGATGCCCCGGCGGCACGGCTCTGCCACCCGCCCCGGGCGGAAGAGCACCTGATCCCGCTCATGGTCGCCGCGGGTGCAGCACCCGAAGGACGGGGCCGGAAGATCTTTTCCGACCGGGTGATGGAGACGACGGTTTCAGCGTTCCGGTTCGATTGACGCAGGTGAGCAGCTCCGCACCCGCGGCCCCGCCTCATTTGCGAATGAGATAACCGATCAACCCGGCTGCTGCGGCAGAAAGAACCGACATCGCCCACTTCTTCTCATCGACAGACGCAGCAACCGACGTCACCGTCAAAAAGCAAAAGACGATGATGAGAATGACGAAGCCTGCGGCCATCAAAAACAGGGTGACGTCCTTGAACAGACGCACCTGGCGCTCACCGGCCGCTTCGTCAGGAGAAATCTTCACGTCGAGCCTGTGCCCCGACGGAGGACGATCGAGATCAATCGTGTTCACAATCCGACGATCTCGGTCTCGACGCGCTCAGATCCGGGTTCAATGAGCCCGAGCTTCAATCCGCGCCGCTTGCCCTCCCGGGCCGCCAGATACAGCTGGAGCGCCTTCCGGAAAATTTCACTCCGGTCGGTCTCGCTCTCCCTTGCCGCCTGATCGATTTCGCGGCCGAGGTCGTCCGACAGGATCAGATTCAGTTTGACGCTCATCCCGACCTCCTTTGCCCGGATCACTCTGAAATATAGGAGCAATCCGGGCGAGGAGGCAATGGAGGCGAAGCAAGATACGGCGCTTTACACGTCCAGGTTGGAAACGTTCAGCGCGTTATCCTGAATGAAGTTGCGGCGCGGCTCGACCACATCGCCCATCAGGGTGGTGAAGATTTCATCCGCCTCGTCGGCATGATTGATGCGGACCTGAAGCAGGGTGCGGCTGTTGGGGTCCATGGTGGTCTCCCACAGCTGGTCGGCATTCATCTCACCCAGGCCCTTATAGCGCTGCACCTGAATGCCGCGGCGGCCGGCCTCCAGCACCGCCTCGAACAATTCGCGCGGGGCGACGACGCGCACTTCCCGGCCCTTGTCGAAGGCGATGGTGGCAACGCCGTCGAAGACCGGGCCGAGTTCGGCCAGATGCCGGCTGATCAGCCGCGCCTCGCCGCCGCGCGACAGGCTGGCATCGATGGCATAGCTTTCCTGCATGCCGCGCAGTTCGCGGCGCACCCGGATCCGCCGCACCTCGCCCGCCCGGCCGGCACCGGCCGAGGGGCCGATCTCGCCCTCCGCGGCACCGGTCTCGACCGCGAAGGACCAGCCGCGGTCATGCTCGTTCGCACGGGCATCCAGCCGGCTGACCAGGGCGGCACCGGCGCGTTCCGCCGCGGCCCTGTCGGCAAAGGCCGCCTCGGAAAGCGCACCGGCGAGGGCCGCTTCTTCCAGCAGCCAGAGCGGCGCGCGCCGTGCGATCGCCTTCAGCTGGTTGGCGACATCGCGTGAGCGCTCCACGATCACCCGCAGGTCGCCGCCGGCATGCTGGGCACCCGAAGCCAGGGTGAGAACGGTGTCCTCCAGCGCCTGGGCGATCAGGTGATTCTCAAGCTCCAGCTCGCCCTTCAGATACACCTCGCTCGACCCGCGCTTGATGCGATAGAGCGGCGGCTGGGCGATGAACAGATGGCCGCGTTTGATCAATTCGGGCATCTGGCGGTAGAAGAAGGTCAGCAGCAGGGTGCGGATATGGCTGCCGTCCACGTCCGCGTCGGTCATGATGATGATCTTGTGGTAGCGCAGCTTGTCGGGATCGAAATCGTCCCGGCCGATGCCGCAGCCGAGCGCCGAGATCAGCGTGCCGATTTCGGCCGAACTCAACATCTTGTCGAAGCGGGCGCGCTCCACGTTCAGGATCTTGCCGCGCAGCGGCAGGATCGCCTGATTGGCACGATTGCGGCCCTGCTTGGCGGAGCCGCCTGCCGAGTCACCCTCGACCAGGAAGATCTCGGACTTGGCGGGATCGCGCTCCTGACAATCGGCCAGCTTGCCGGGCAGGCTGGTGATGTCGAGCGCGCTCTTGCGCCGGGTGAGTTCGCGGGCCTTGCGGGCCGCTTCGCGCGCAACCGCCGCCTCGACCACCTTGCCGACGATCGCCTTGGCGTCCTGCGGATGTTCCTCGAACCACTGGTCCAGGCGCTCGCCCACCAGGTTCTCGACCGCCGGCTTCACCTCGGAACTGACCAGCTTATCCTTGGTCTGCGACGAGAATTTCGGGTCCGGCACCTTCACCGACAGCACGCAGGTCAGCCCCTCGCGCGCATCCTCGCCCGAGATCGCGACCTTCTCGCGCTTGGCCAGGCCGGAAGACGCCGCATAGGCGTTGATCGTGCGGGTCAGCGCCGCACGGAATCCGGCCAGATGGGTCCCGCCATCCCGCTGTGGGATGTTGTTGGTGAAGCAGAGAACGTTCTCGTGATAGCTGTCGTTCCACTGCATCGAGACCTCGACCGTAATCCCGGCCCGCTCGCCCGAGACCGTGATCGGCAGCGAATGCAGCGGCGACTTGCTGCGGTCCAGATAGCGGACGAAGGCCTCGATGCCGCCTTCGTAATGCATGCGGTGGACGGCCGGCGTCTCGGCGCGCAGATCGGTGAACTCGATCGTGACGCCCGAATTCAGGAAGGCCAGCTCACGCAGGCGGCGTTCCAGAGTGGCGGCGTCGAAATCGGTCTTGGTGAAGATGTCGGTCGAGGGCAGGAAGGTGATCTCGCTGCCGGTGCGGTCACCGGCCGGCCCCACGATCTCCAGCGGGGCCTCGGCATCGCCCATGCGGAAGCGCATGAAGTGCTCGTTGCCCGCCCGCCAGATGCGCAGCTCCAGCCATTCCGACAGCGCATTCACCACCGACACGCCGACGCCGTGCAGACCGCCCGACACCTTGTACGAGTTCTGGTCGAACTTACCGCCGGCATGCAGCTGGGTCATGATGACCTGGGCCGCCGACACGCCCTCTTCCTCGTGGATGTCGACCGGAATGCCGCGGCCGTTGTCGCGCACGGTCACCGATCCGTCCGGGTTCAGCACCACGTCGACGGTGTCGCACCAGCCGGCCAGGGCCTCGTCGATGGCATTGTCGACCACCTCGTAGACCATGTGGTGCAGGCCCGAGCCGTCGTCGGTATCGCCGATATACATGCCGGGACGCTTGCGCACGGCATCCAGGCCACGCAGGACCTTGATCGAGTCGGCGCCATAGGACGTGGCTGCGATGGCAGTCTCGGACGGGGAGTGTGCGGGCTGCTCTGTCATCGAACCGGTTCCATCATCCTCGGTCATGGTCGCCCGCCGCCGGCAGGGGAGTGCCGGCAGGGTCGACGATCTGGTCGCGGATCGCCGAGGCATCGGTGATCCGCACGAACTGCGCCCGTCCGCCGCCGAGCCCGGCGAAGAGCGGGCGGTCGGTGCCGGTAAGCCAGGCCTGGGCACCAAGCGAGACGAGCACGTCATAGAGCGCGTCGCGCCGCTCGGCATCGAGATGGGCGGCCACCTCGTCCAGCAGCAGGATCGGCGCCGATCCTTCCACCGTCCGTTTCAGCCGTGCCACCGCCAGCACCAGGGCCAGCAGCAGCGCCTTCTGTTCGCCGGTGGAGCAGCGCGCCGCCGGCATGCCGTTGCCCTCGTGGGTCACGGCCAGATCCGTGCGATGGACGCCGGCCCGGGTGGTCCCGGTATCGGCGTCGATCCCCCGGTTTTCGGCCAGCCGCCGGGCCAGCCCGTCTTCCACCGCAAGGGCGGGCTGGCCGGCAAGTGCCGCCTCCACCTCACCCTCGATAGCGATCCGGGCCTTGGGAAAGCCGTGGCCGCCCGCCGCCAGAACCGATTTCAGCTGGCTTGCGAAGCCCAGCCGTGCCGCCGCGATCGCAACACCCCTGGCGGCCATGGTCGCCTCCAGCGTGCCTAGCCATGCGGGGTCCCGCCGGCCGTCGCGAAGCAGCCGCGCCCTCTCGCGCATCGCCTGCTCATAGGCCGCGATCCGCCCGGCATGGTCGGGATCCAGCCCATAGACCAGCCGGTCGAAGAACCGCCGCCGATTGCCCGCCGCCTCGACGAACAGCCGGTCCATCGCCGGCGTCACCCAGAGGACCGACCAGCGCCGCCCGAGTTCCGCGGCACTCGCATTGCGGCCGTCGACCCGGACGATCCGGCGCTCGCGCTCCAGGCCGCCGCCGGCAAGGCCGGTACCGACCTCGACCGGCCCGTCGGCGGTCTCGACCGTCGCCGCCACCGCCCAGCCGCCGCCGCTTCGTCCCTCCACACCCGGGATCAGCCGGTCCATCTCTCCCAATCGCGCACCGCGCAGGCCGCGGCCCGGGGCCAGCATGGACACGGCTTCGAGCAGATTGGTCTTGCCGGCGCCGTTGGGCCCGGTCAGCACCACCGGTGCCGGGTCCAGCGCCAGACGCAGCGTCGGGTAATTGCGGAAACCGGTCAGCACCAGCCGGGTAATGGCCGGTCGCATCACCCCCGGCCGCAGAGACGCAGCGCCGGCGGTGGGCTCCGGGAAATCGGTGGGGTCGGGCGTGATCAAATCCGCATCGGCATCAGCACATAGAGCGCACCGGCATCCGCCGTATCGCGGATCACCACCGGCGAGGCTCCGTCAGCGATCGCCAGCTCCATCAGATCGCCGTCGATCTGGCCGGCCACATCGAGCACATAGCGCGAATTGAAGCCGATATCGATGTGCTGGCCCTCGTAGTCGACCGTCAGCTCTTCGCTCGCCGAGCCGTTATCCGGGCTGGTCACGGCAAGATCGAGCCGGCCGTCGGTGAGCGAGAACCGCACGGCGCGCGACTTCTCGCTCGAAATCGTGGCGACACGATCCACCGCGGCCGCGAAGGGCTTGCAGTCGATCCGCACCATCTTGTCGTTGCCGGCCGGGATCACCCGCTCGTAATCCGGGAACGAGCCGTCGATCAGCTTCGAGACCAGGACCACGTCGCCGAAGACGAAACGGATCTTGGTTTCCGACAGCGCCACCGATACCTCGGCATCGACCTCGTCGACCAGCTTGCGCAGCTCGCCGACCGCCTTGCGGGGCACGATCACGCCGGGCATGCCGGCGGCACCCTCGGGCACATCCGCCTCGACGCGGGCCAGACGATGGCCATCGGTCGCAACCGCACGCAGCCGCCGGCCATCCGGCCCCTCGGCCACATGCAGATAGATGCCGTTCAGGTAATAGCGGGTCTCTTCGGTCGAAATGGCGAAGCGGGTCTTGTCGATCAGCCGCTTCAGCTCATCGGCCGGCAGCGAGAAGGCGAAGGGCAGGTTGCCCTCGGCGATCTCGGGGAAATCCTCGGCCGGCAACACCGACAGCGCCGACGCATAGCGACCGGCAGTCAGCTTCACCTGGCCCTTGGCGGCATCCAGCGCCAGTTCGACTTCGGCGCCGTCGGGCAGCTTGCGGACGATGTCGTGCAGGGTGTGCGCCGGCACCGTGGTCCGCCCCGGCTGTCCCACCGTCGCCGGCACATCCTCCACCACCGACAGATCCAGATCGGTGGCGGTCAGGCGCAGCCGGCCCGAGGCTTCCGCCTCGACCTGCACATTGGCCAGGATCGGAATCGTATTACGGCGCTCGACGACGCTCTGCACGTGGGTCAGCGCGCGGAGCAGGGCGGCGCGTTCGATGGTCAGCTTCATGTGCGCTCCCGGTGAGGGCTGTCGATCGGCTTGGGGCATGCCCGGCCGGCAGATCTGAGAGGGCGGTGACGACCCCCGGAGACGGTTCCGGACTCTGGCCCCGTCAGGGGCTAGGAGTATACCGCCCGCCTGCGCGCGAAGCCAGTGTAACGGCAGATGTCACCGGGATGCGGACCGCACGGACGGGGCGGCGTGGATGCCCCCGGCTCAGCTCTCCAGCATCCGGCGCAGCAGCTCGATATCGTCGGAGAAACCGGCATCCTGACCGGCCAGTTCCTCGACCTTCTTGACCGCGTGCATGACCGTGGTGTGGTCGCGGCCGCCGAATTTGCGGCCGATCTCGGGCAGGCTCGACTGGGTGAGCTGCTTTGCCAGATACATCGCCCCCTGCCGCGGCCGCGCGATCGCGCGGGACCGCCGGGCGGAATGCATGTCCGAGACCCGGATGTTGAAATGCTCGGCCACCCGCTTCTGGATGTCCTCGATCGTCAGCCGGCGCTCATTGGCGCGCAGCAGATCCTGCAGGACTTCCTGGGTGGTCTCCAGCGTGATCGCCCGGCCGACCAGGGTCGCATGGGCGACGACGCGGTTGAGGGCGCCCTCCAGCTCGCGGACATTGGAGGCGATCTTATGGGCCAGGAATTCCAGCACCTTCACCGGCACCACCGCCCCCAGCTGATCCGCCTTCTGCTGCAGGATGCCGAGCCGCAGTTCATAGGTGGTGGGGTGGATATCGGCGACCATGCCCCAGCCGAGGCGGGAGCGGAGCCGCTCTTCCATGCCATCCAGATCGGAGGGCGAGCGGTCGCCCGAGACCACGATCTGACGGTTCTGGTCGACCAGCGCATTGAAGGTGTGGAAGAACTCTTCCTGGGTCGAGTCCTTGCCGCTGATGAACTGCACGTCGTCGATCATCAGCACGTCCACGGAGCGGAACTGCTCCTTGAACGCCATGGTGTCCTTGTAGCGCAACGCCCGGATGAACTCGTACATGAACTTTTCGGCCGACATGTAGACGACCTTGCGGCGCGGATTGCGGCCGCGGATATGCCAGGCGATGGCATGCATGAGATGGGTCTTGCCCAGGCCGACGCCGCCATAGAGGAACAGCGGGTTGAACTGCACCGTTTCGCTTTCGGCGACGCGAAGCGCCGCCGCATGGGCCAGTTCGTTCGGCTTGCCGCAGACGAAATTGTCGAAGGTGAAGCGCGGGTCCAGCCCGGCCGACCACTGATCGATCCGCTCCGCCGCACGGCTGCCCGCTTCCGCCTCGGCATCGGCGTCGGCGATGACGATCGCAGGCGCCGCCGCGGTGGCCGCACGCGGTGCCGCAGCCCGCACCGGGGCGGCGGCGGCAGCGGACCTGGAGGCCATGGGCGTCGGCACGGCCATCGGCACCGGTGGCAGATCCACCACCTCCGCAGGCCGGGGGGCCGGCTGTGCCGGCGCTTCTGCGGCCGCGGGTTTCACGCCGGCCACGGCGATGTCGACCCGGCGCACCGCCGGATTCTCCCACGACCACAGCACGCGGATGCGGTCGGCATAATGCGACACCACCCAGTCGCGCATGAAGCGGGTCGGCACCTGGATCGTCACCCGGCCATCGGCGACCGAAGCGAGAGCCAGCGGCTTCAACCAGGAATAGAAGGCGGCATCACCGAACTCGGTACGGAGCGAGTCGCGCACACGGGCCCATTGTGCCTCATATTCGGCGAAGTCAGCAGGATCGGAAACCGAGGTCATGGGCAGCGGCAGTCGGAGTTGGCGGGGGTCGTCCGGCTTCATGCGGACGAACGGCAACCGCGCCGCCCCCTCTCGGGCCACGACACGGCGGTGACGGACGGTCGGGTCAGTTCTGGAACCAGGGCAGCCCCGCCGCCTTCCAGCCGTTGACCGTACCGCGATGCCCGTCGGGGCCGACATCCCCCTCGAACCCGCCTGCAATGTTGAATGCCGTCTCATAGCCCGCAGCCGTGGCCGCGATGGCAGCAGCCCGCGACCGGGCGCCGCTGCGGCACAGGAACAGCACCGGCTGCTCGCGGCCGACGCCGGCCTCGGCCAGCGCATTGGTGAAGTCGCGGTTGGGCGCCATCTGCGGCCAGACCTGCCACGAGATCAGCTGCGGCTCCTTGCCCAGGGGCTGGAGCAGCGGCAGGCCCACGAACATCCATTCCTCGCGGGTGCGCACGTCGACCAGAACCGCGTCGGGCTGCTGCTCCAGAAAGGCCCACGCCTCCTCGGGCGTGACGTCGCCGGCATAGCCGGCCTGGGCGCCCGTGCGGGCCGATGCGTTGCGGCGGATGTCGTCGGTGCTGGCCATGGCGTCGCCTCGTGGCTCCTCTGGCAGATCAGGACGAAGGGATGGGGGACGCGGCAGGCAAAGGGCACGCGCATGGCCCGGGGCCACGGGATCCGCATGGTCAGGCCCTGGGGCCGCCTGCGGACAAAGCCTCTGCGTCATCATTCGATGTCCATGCATCGAACGACGCGCCGTCCACATCCGCTCTTCGAAAGGCTTGGGAAACAGGTCGGTCGAAACCGCCGGCGAGCATGCCTTGGATTCGATGGATCGGTTGCCTGATCGGGCATCCGGTCCGGAACCTCCGGTACGCTCGGCCGCTGTGGGGACGGACCTGCATTCGATGGGGCCTAGACTAGCCCCGGCCCGGGCGGCTGGCAACGGGTCCGAAATGCGAACGCGATCTTTTGACGCGATGCATCAATCCCGACACGACGACGCACGGCATGCGGAGATCGCATGCCGTGCGTCGAAGGATGTCGGGCTGCCTGCGACCATATGCCGAAGACTCTGGCTGTCACCTCCGGGCTTCCGGAGTTTCAGCCACGATCGGGCGCCGGACCGCTGCGGGCTCAGGCCTGCGACAGCGCCTTCACGCGCGCGCTGAGGCGCGAGATCTTGCGCGAGGCGGTGTTGCCGTGCAGCACGCCCTTGTTCACGCCGCGACGCAGTTCCGGCTCGGCGACGGCGAAAGCGGCGACGGCGGCATCCTTGTCGCCCAGGGCAAGGGCCTTTTCGACCTTCTTCACGAAGGTGCGGATGCGGCTGATACGAGCGCCGTTGATTTCGGCCCGGCGCGCGTTGCGACGGATACGCTTCTCGGCGGAGACATGATTGGCCATCAGGGTCGGCCCTTCGGATACGTTCGGGATAAGGGGAAACTCAGGCCGCGGACGATAGGTGCGGTCCACGATTGAGTCAAGACGTTATCGGCAAAGCCGAAAGCGCTCCGGCCGGAACGCCGTCGGCCGTTGTCGTGCAACCACTGCGATTCCCGCCGACCGGCACCGGTCAGCGCCGGTCGGCGGGATGCGGTCAGCGGTTCTTGAACTGGGGCTCGCGCTTCTCCGAGAAGGCGGTCATGCCCTCGCGGCGATCCTCGAGCGCAAAGCTCGAATGGAACAGCCGGCGTTCGAAGCGCACGCCCTGGGTCAGCGTGGTCTCATAGGCGGCATTGACCGCCTCCTTGGCCATCATCACCGAGGGCAGGGACTTGGCGGCAATCGCCTGGGCGACCTTCAGCGCCTCGTCGAGCAGCTCTGCCACCGGCAGAATCCGGCTGACCAGCCCCGCACGCTCGGCTTCCTCGGCATCCATCATCCGGCCGGTCAGGCACATTTCCATGGCCTTGGACTTGCCGACGAAACGGGTGAGGCGCTGGGTGCCGCCCGAGCCCGGAATGGTGCCGAGATTGATCTCGGGCTGGCCGAACTTCGCATTCTCGGCCGCCAGGATGAAATCGCACATCATCGCCAGCTCGCAGCCGCCGCCGAGCGCATAGCCCGACACCGCCGCGATCACCGGCTTCTTGCAGCGGGTCACCCGCTCCCAGCGCGAGATGAAGTCCTCCATGTAGACGTCCTGGAAGGACTTGGGCAGCATCTCCTTGATGTCGGCGCCGGCCGCAAAGGCCTTCTCGCTGCCGGTCAGCACGATCGCGCCGATCTCGGGATCCGCCTCATAGGCGTCGAGCGCCGCGTTCAGTTCCTCGATCAGTTCGGCGCAGAGCGCGTTCAACGCCTTGGGCCGGTTGAGCTGGATCAGCCCGACGGCGCCGCGCGTGTCGACCAGGATGTTCTTGTAGGACATGTGGGTCTGCTCCCTCCGCGATCCCGCGCCGGCTTCACCGGGGCGGCGGATGCGGGATCCTTCGCCGCCTGCCTGGTCCCGAAGCCGGTCGATGAAGACTGACGTCCCGACGCCCGGCGGCCTCCCGGCAGGGGCGGGAGCCTGGCTGTCAGGGGCGCGCAGCACCCTCTGCAGGTGCCAGCACGAAATGTACGACCAGACGGCCGGAGGACTGCTCGGCCGTGTCGATCGTCAGGCGCTCGGCCCCGCGGGTGAAGGCGGCGATACCGGCGCCGGCACCGGATGCGGCAGCGGCACCCCCGACCTCGCGCCAGCCCAGCTGGGGCAGGGCGTCGCGGTAGAAGCGCATCACCTGTGCACCGGTCACACGACCGACTGCGTAAGCCTCTACGATACGCCCGTCGGGCTTGTCAAACGTAAAGCCCCCCGCGTCCTCGGCGAGCCCCGGGGCCAGCGGCAGATCTTCGACCTGGCCCAGGAACTCGGTGTCGGCGGCCTCAACCGGGCTGAGACCGATGGTCATGGGGCCGGCGATCGCGAGCGCCGCAAGGACGATCATGGTCCGGAAAACGGTCATGCCTGACACCGGGAACAGAAATAGGTGGCACGGTTCGATTGAACGACGCGTTCTATGGTACCGCCGCAGCCCTCCCGCGAACAGGGGGCGTCGGCCCGGTCATAGACCCGGAAACTGTGCTGGAAGTAGCCGAGTTCGCCCGAGGCGCCGACGAAATCCCTGAGCGTGGAGCCGCCGGCGGTGATCGCCCGGTCGAGCGTCGCGCGCACCGCCGCCGCCAGCCGGTCGCAATCCTCGCCCGACAGGGTGCCGGCGGCACGGGCCGGGTGGATGCCGGCCTCGAACAGGCTTTCGCTCGCATAGATGTTGCCGACCCCCACCACCACGCGCTGATCCAGCAGCAGCGCCTTCACCGGGGCCCGCCGCCCCTCGAAGGCCCGGGCGAGATAGGGCCCCGAGAAACCGTTGCCAAGCGGCTCCGGCCCCAGATGGGCGAAGAGGTCATGGGCGTCCAGATCGTCGGTGGCGGCGATGTCCATCAGCCCGAAGCGGCGCGGATCGGCGAACAGGATCCGGGTGCCGTCGTCCAGGCGGAACACGACATGGGTATGGGGCGCATCCGCCACCGCGATCGAGGGGCCGTGATGGAAGGCGACCGGCGGCGGCGCATCCTCGATCACCAGCCGGCCCGACATGCCCAGATGGACGATCAGCGTCTCGCCCCCCTCAAGGTGCAGGCGCAGATATTTGGCGCGACGATCCGCCGCGATCACGGCACGCCCCGTCAGCCGCTGCACGAAACCGGCGGGCAGCGGGCGACGCAGATCCGGGCGCCGCGCCTCGACCTCGGCAAGGCGGCGTCCGATCATCCTGGGGGCGATGCCCCTGAGCACGGTTTCGACTTCGGGCAGCTCTGGCATGGGGGCGAGGGTAGCGCAATGCCCCGGCCCGCGCTATGTTCCCTCGCGCACCCGCACCCGAAGGTTCCGAGGACGAGCGATGTCAGTGATCGACGAGCCCGCCGGCCGGCACGCCGGCGACGAGCGCCCTGCCGATTTCGGGTTCACCAGCACCACGGTCGGCGAGAAACGCCGCATGGTGCGCGGCGTGTTCGACAGCGTCGCCCGGCGCTACGACCTGATGAACGACCTGTTGAGCGGCGGCGTCCACCGGCTGTGGAAGGACGCGATGATGGACTGGCTGGCGCCGCGGCCCGGCCAGCACCTGCTCGACGTGGCCGGCGGCACCGGCGACATCGCCTTCCGCTTCATCGATCGCGCCCGGCGCAACGCCGGTGCCGCAGCCGCCCAGCTGCCGCCGGCCCGGGTGACGGTCTGCGACCTGACGCCTGCGATGCTCGAGGTCGGCCGCGACCGCGCGGTCGATCGCGGCATCCTGGACGGCATCGACTGGGTGGCGGGCAATGCCGAGGTGCTGCCGGTCAGATCGGCCTCGGTCGATGTCTATACCATCGCTTTCGGCATCCGGAACGTCGCCGACATCCCGGCGGCACTTGCCGAGGCGCGGCGGGTGCTGAAGCCCGGCGGCCGGTTCATGTGCCTGGAATTCTCTCAGGTGCAGGCGCCGGTGCTCGACCGGCTCTACGATCTCTATTCCTTCAAGGTGCTGCCGCAGGTGGGCCGGGTGGTCGCGCGCGATGCCGCGAGCTATCGTTACCTCGCCGAAAGCATCCGCAAATTCCCGAGCGCCGACCGCTTCGCCGGGATGATCGCGGACGCCGGCTTCCGCCAGGTCAAGGTGCGGCTGCTGTCCGGCGGCATCGCCGCCCTGCACTCGGCCTGGAACGTCTGAGCGCCCGCCCCTCCCGATCGGACCCCCATGTTCTCGACCCTGCGCCACCTGCTGCGGCTTTCGCGCATCGGCTATGTCCTCGCCCGTCACGGCGCGCTCTTCCCGCTCGAGCAGCTGGCGACCCAGCATCCGGCGGCGGGGTTTGCCGGGCGGACCGCCCGGCGCCTGACCCGGCGCGACCTGCGCGAGCTGGCGGAAGGCGAAAGGCTGGCCCGGGCGCTCACCGCCCTCGGCCCCAGTTTCGTGAAGCTCGGCCAGGTGCTGTCGATCCGCGCCGACCTGATCGGCGAAACCGTGGCGCGCGATCTGGCCCGGCTGCAGGATCGGCTGCCGCCCTTCCCGGGGGCGGATGCACGACGGATCATCGAACAATCTTTCGAACGCCCGGTCAGCGACCTCTTCGCGCAGTTCGACGACGTGCCGGTGGCGGCGGCCTCGGTCGCCCAGGTCCATTTCGCCGAGACCACCGACGGCCGCGAGGTCGCGGTCAAGGTGCTGCGTCCGGGGGTGGAGCGCGCGCTCGCCACCGACCTCGCCCTCTTCGCCTGGATCGCCCGCTGGCTGGAGCGCCTGCTGCCCGGCAGCCGCCGGCTGAAACCGGTCGAGGTGGTCCGCACCCTGTCGGAAGTGGTGGCGATCGAAACCGACCTGCGAATGGAAGCGGCGGCAGGCCAGGAGCTGCGCGAGAATTTCGAGGGCGATGCCGGCTTCATGGTGCCCGAGATCGACTGGATGCGCACCGCCGCCCGGGTCATGACGCTGGAGCGGATCACCGGCGGCGTCCGTGCGGACGACACCACAGCGCTCGAGGCCGCAGGCCTCGACGGGCGCGAAATCATGGCGAATGCCGCCCGGGTCTTCTTCCTGCAGGTGTTCCGCGACGGCTTCTTCCATGGCGACATGCATCCGGGCAACCTGTTCATCCTGCCCGACGGTCGCATCGCCGTGGTCGATTTCGGCATCATGGGCCGGCCGGACCGTCAGTCGCGGCTCTATCTGGCAGAGATGCTGCGCGCCTTCCTGACCCGCGACTACGATGCGGTGGCCGACGTGCATTTTGCGGCCGGTTTCGTCCCCCCCGACCAGTCGCGGCCGCTCTTTGCCCAGGCTGCCCGCTCGATCGGCGAGCCGATCCTGGGCAAGCCCCAGAACGAGATCTCGATCGGCCGGCTGCTCGCCCAGCTGTTCCAGGTCACGACCACCTTCCAGATGGAGACCCAGCCCCAGCTGCTGCTGCTCCAGAAGACCATGGTCCAGGCGGAAGGCATGGCCCGGCTGCTGGCCCCCGGCGCCAATATGTGGGTGCTGGCCGAGCCGCTGATCCGCGAATGGATGGCCGCCAATCTGGGCCCCCGCGCCCGTGCCGAGACCACCCTGCGCGAGATGCTGCATGTGGCACAGCGCCTGCCCCGGATCATGGATCGGCTGGAAACCCTGAGCGATCCCGAACGGCCGCGCCCGGTGATCATGAGCGGCAGCCGGCTTTCGGCCGCGATCGGCGGCGGCCTGCTGGTGGCCCTGCTCTGGCTCATCCTGGGCTGAGCGGGCAGGGGCGCATCCCATCCGCAACATCGTCAGGTTAAAATGCCGGTTCGCCTTGTCTCTTGCACGGCGACCTCAGGGCGCATAGTTTAACCACACCACGTCTTGCGCAATTGCGCAGGTTCCACATGACGGCCCCCGCCAGCCGTCGGATCCCAAGCGGAGGGTCCGGTGCTCACCGGCAAGCGCATCCTGCTGATCGTCACCGGCGGCATCGCCGCCTACAAGGCACTCGAACTCATCCGGCTGCTCCGCAAGGCGGGCGCCGGGGTGAAGGTCGTGATGACCCGTGCGGCCGGCGAGTTCGTGACCCCCATGTCGCTCGCCGTGCTCTCGGGCGAAGAGGTCCACACCGACCTCTTTTCGCTGAAGGACGAGACCGAGATCGGCCATATCCAGCTGTCGCGCGCCGCCGACCTGGTGGTCGTGGCCCCCGCCACCGCCGACATCCTGGCGAAGATGGCCGCGGGTATTTCCGACGATCTGGCGACCACCCTGCTGCTTGCCACCGACAAGCGGGTGCTGGTGGCGCCGGCGATGAATGTCCGGATGTGGTTCCACCCGGCAACCCGGCGCAATCTGGACCAGCTTGGCCGCGACGGCGTGCTGACGGTCGGTCCCGACGCGGGTGAAATGGCCTGTGGCGAGTTCGGCCCCGGCCGCATGGCAGAGCCGGCGGCGATCGTGGAGGCCATCCGCGCCGCCCTGGCCGAGGACAGCCGCCCGGCGCTCACGGGGCCCGGGACGGCGCTGATCGATGCGCCCGGCCCGCTGTCGGGCCGGCATGCCGTCGTCACCAGCGGCCCGACGCACGAGCCGATCGACCCGGTGCGCTACATCGCCAATCGCTCGTCCGGCAAGCAGGGTCATGCCATCGCGGCAGCACTCGCCGCGCTGGGCTGCCGGGTGACGCTGGTCACCGGCCCGACCCGCCTGACCGATCCGGTCGGCGTCGACACCATCCATATCGAAAGCGCCCGCGACATGCTGGCGGCGGTCGAAGCGGCACTTCCCGCCGATATCGCGGTCTGCGCCGCCGCCGTCGCCGACTGGCGGCCGGCGATCGAAGCCGGGCAGAAGCTGAAGAAGCAGCCGGGCGGCGCGCTGCCGCCCGACATCCGGCTGATCGAGAATCCCGACATCCTGCGCACCATCTCGGCACCCGGCCCGTCGCGCCCGGCCCTGGTGGTGGGCTTTGCCGCCGAGACCGAGCAGGTGCTGGACCACGCCCGTGCCAAGCGGGCGCGCAAGGGCTGCGACTGGATCGTCGCCAACGACGTTTCGACCGGCACCGGCACCTTTGGCGGCGACGACAATGCCGTCCACCTGATCGATGCCGACGGCACCGACAGCTGGCCCGCCATGACCAAGCAGGCGGTGGCGGACCGGCTGGCCCGCCGCATTGCCGATCACTTTGCAGCGCCCACCACCAAGGATTCCGCCTGATGGACCGCCACCTCCGGATCGGGGTCGTCCGCCTCGATCACGGCCGCGACCTGCCGCTCCCCGAGATGAAGACCGCCGGTGCCGCCGGGCTGGACCTGCCCGCCGCCGTGCCGGCCGACGCGCCGATCATGCTGGCCCCCGGGAGGCGGACCCTGGTTCCGACCGGCCTGACCATGGCGATCCCGGAAGGCTATGAGGGGCAGGTACGGCCGCGCTCGGGCCTGGCTTTCTCTCAGGGCGTCACCGTGCTCAACGCACCCGGCACCATCGATGCCGATTATCGCGGCGAGCTGAAAGTCCTGCTGGTCAATCTGGGCGATGCGCCGGTCGAGATCACCCGCGGCATGCGGATCGCACAGCTGGTGATCGCCCCGGTCACCGCCACCCGCCTGGTCGAGGTCGAGGCGCTGGACGGCACCGTCCGCGGCGCCGGCGGCTTCGGCTCCACCGGGCACTGAGAACAGATCCGGGCCTGCCGCGGAACGGTGGTGCAAGGCCGGGGTTCACGAACAGGATCGAAACGGAAACGCCCATGCTCAGGCTGTCGAAGAAACTGCTGTTCGCGCTGGAAGCCGTGGTCGACATTGCCCACAACGGCGGTGCCGAGCCGGTCCAGAGCAAGGAGATCACCCGCCGTCAGGGCATCCCGCAGCGGTATCTCGAACAGGTCATGCAGCAGCTGGTGCATGCCGAGATCCTGGAAGGCGTGCGCGGCCCCCGCGGCGGCTACCGGCTGGCACGCGAGCGGCGCAAGATCACCATCGGCGACATTGCCCGCGTGGTGCGCGCCATGGAGAAGACCGACGACCCCATGGCCGATCCGGCCGGGTCCGATCTGGGCCACAAGGTGGTCCGCCCGGTCTGGCAGGACATTCAGGACGAGCTGATGGAACGCCTGGACGGGATCACCGTCGCCGATCTCTGTCAGCGCGCCGTGGAACAGGGCATCCGCAGCGAAGCCATGACCCGCATGGATTTCTCGATCTGAGGCGAAGGCCGCCCCCGCCCCGAGGCAGGCCCCACGAAGGAGCGCAGTCGACATGACCGATACCTGGCAGCCGACCCCCACCCACGGCCGTGGCCGGATCTATGACAATGTCATCGACACCATCGGCGATACGCCGCTGGTCCGTCTTTCGCGCCTCGGCGCCGCCAAGGGCGTGAAGGGCGAGGTTCTGGCCAAGCTCGAATTCTTCAACCCGCTCGCCTCGGTCAAGGACCGCATTGCCGGCGCCATGGTCGCCGCCGCCGAGGCGGAAGGCGCCATCGGCCCCGACACCGTTCTGGTCGAGCCGACCTCGGGCAATACCGGCATTGCGCTTGCCTTCGTCTGCGCCGCCAAGGGCTACCGGCTGATCCTGGCCATGCCCGAGAGCATGTCGATCGAACGCCGCAAGATGCTGAAACTGCTGGGCGCCGAGCTTGAGCTGACGCCGGCGAAGCTGGGCATGAAGGGCGCCATCGCCCGCGCCCAGGAGCTGGTGGACGGCAACCCGAATGCGATCATGCTCCAGCAGTTCCGCAACAAGGCCAACCCGGCCGTGCACCGGGTGACCACGGCCGAAGAGATCTGGGCCGATACCGCCGGCAAGGTGGATGTGGTCGTGGCCGGCGTCGGCACCGGCGGCACCGTCACCGGCATCGGCCAGGTGCTGAAGCAGAAGAACCCGGACGTGCGGATCGTTGCGGTGGAGCCCGAGGACAGCGCGGTGCTGTCGGGCGGCCTGCCCGGCCCGCACAAGATCCAGGGCATCGGTGCCGGTTTCGTGCCCGAGATTCTGGACCGGTCGGTGATCGACGAGGTGCTGACCATCGCCAACGAGACCGCCTTCGACTATGCCCGCACCCTGGCGCGGACCGAAGGCATCCCCTGCGGCATCTCGTCGGGCGCCGCCGTGGCGGCTGCGGTCGAGATCGCCCAGCGGCCGGACATGGCCGGCAAGACCGTGGTTGCGATCGTCCCCTCCTTTGCCGAACGCTATCTCTCGACCGATCTCTTCAACGGTCTCGAGTGATCCTGTCCGCGGCCGCGGCGCTTCCGTCGCGGCCGCCCCCTTCTGCTGCGGAACCCCGCCCGTCGTGGACGACATCGAGCTCACCGACGCCGAAATCGAACGCTACAGCCGTCAGCTCGTGCTGCCGGAATTCAGCGAGACGGCACAGCTTGCCCTGAAGCGCGCCCGGGTGCTGCTGATCGGTGCCGGCGGGCTGGGGGCGCCTCTCGGCCTCTATCTCGCGGCCGCCGGGGTGGGCACGATCGGTATCGTCGATGCCGATCGGGTCGATCTCAGCAATCTGCAGCGCCAGATCATTCATCGCACCGAAGATATCGGCCGGCCGAAGGTCGAAAGCGCCGCCCGCGCCATCCGGGCACTCAATCCCGAGATCCGGGTCGAAATCCACGACCGCCGGATCGATGCCGGCAATGCGACGGCGCTGATCGGCGCCTATGATCTCGTCGCCGACGGCTCGGACAATTTCGACACCCGCTTCCTGGTCAATGATGCCTGCCATCTGCTGGGCCGCACCCTGGTCTCGGCGGCGATCCTGCGCTTCGACGGCCAGATCTACACCTTCCGCTCGCATGCCCACCGTTCGGGGGGGCCACGCCTGCCCTGCTATCGCTGCCTCTACCCCGCCCCGCCGCCGCCGGGACTGATCCCCAGCTGTTCCTCGGGGGGCATCATCGGTGCGCTGGCCGGCATGGTCGGCTCGCTCCAGGCGCTGGAGGTGGTGAAGGAGCTGACCGGCATCGGCGAGGGTCTTGCCGGCCGGATGCTGATCGTGGATGCACTCTCCAACCGCTTCCGCACCGTCCGCCTGCCCGCCGATCCGGCCTGCCCGCTCTGTGGTGACCATCCGGTCATCACGGACCTCGGCGCCCATGGTGCATGACGGGACACGTTCATGATCGGTGACAGATCATATACCGGCCTGATCCTCGAATCGGGCCACCTCAATCGTGTCCACTATGGCCTGGCCATGGCCGCGGCGGCCCTGGCGATCTCGCAACCTGTGGTGTTGTTCTTCACCAACGCCGCCCTTCTGAGCCTGCGCGCGCCCGACCCGGAGGGACGGCCGGGCTGGGCGACCTGCCCGCTCGGCCCCGACCTCGTCGCCGCAGGCGTGGCCGGCGACGCCACGGGCTGGAATGCCGGCCTCGTCCCCCGCGGCGCCGCCGGCGTGGAAGACCTGATCGAAGCCTGCCGCGACCTCGGCGCCCGCTTCATGGTCTGCGACATGGGCCTGCGCGCCATCGGCCTGGAGAAAACCGCGCTCAGGGACGACCTGTCCTTCGAAGAGGGCGGCCTGGTCAGCCTCTACCGGATCCTGGGTGACACGGGGCGGCTGGTGGTCATCTGATCCTTAAAAGACGAAGGGCGCCCATGAGGCGCCCTTCGTCTTTACAACTGCCTGCCGGCAAAATCAGAACGGCAGCACCCGATCCGGGGGCGTATGGCCGTCGATGAAGGTCTTGATGTTGATCAGCACCTTCTCGCCCATGTCGATGCGCGACTCGAGCGTCGCCGAGCCCATATGCGGCAGCAGGACGGTGTTGTCGAGTTCGACCAGCTTGGGGTTCACCGCAGGCTCGTGCTCGAACACGTCGAGCGCCGCACCGGCCAGCTGGCCGTCGCGCAGCATACGGGTCAGCGCCGCCTCGTCGATCACCTCGCCACGGGCGGTGTTGACGACATAGGCGTCCTTCTTCAGCAGCTTCAGCCGCCGCGCCGACAGCAGATGATAGGTGGCCGGCGTGTGCGGGCAGTTGACCGACACGATGTCCATCCGGGCCAGCATCTGGTCGAGGCTTTCCCAATAGGTCGCCTCGAGCGGACCCTCGATATCGGCATGCAGCCGGTTGCGGTTGTGGTAGTGGATCGACAGGCCGAAGCCGCGGGCCCGGCGGGCCAGCGCACGGCCGATACGGCCCATGCCGATGATGCCCAGGCGCTTGCCCCAGATCCGGCGGCCGAGCATGTGGGTGGGGCTCCAGCCGTTCCACTCACCCTTGCGGACCATGCGCTCGCCTTCCGGCACGCGCCGTGCCACCGCCAGGATCAGCGCCATGGTCATGTCGGCGGTGTCTTCCGTCAGCACGTCGGGCGTGTTGGTGACGGTGATGCCGCGCTGACGCGCCGTGGCGAGATCGATATGGTCGGTGCCGTTGCCGAAATTGGCGATCAGCCGCAGCTGCGGCCCGGCATGGGCGAGCACGCCGGCATCGATCCGGTCGGTCACCGTGGGTACAAGCACATGAGCGGTCTTGACCGCCTCGATCAGCTTGTCCTGCCCGAATGGGACGTCGTCATGATTGAGCCGCGTGTCGAACAGCTCCATCATGCGCGTCTCGATCTGCTCGGGCAGCTTGCGGGTGACCACAACCACCGGCTTCGGCTTCACCATCGACACTCTCCCATAGACCGCCCACCTTACGGCCGCCCAGCGTCCGGCCCCGGGGCGTATTATCCAGGCGTCCTGTACCGGGCGCAGGAACGGCCCCGCATCTGGCGCCCTGCCCGACGGCACCCGCCCGGTCCCCTTTCTTAGCAAATCGGCCGGTGCGATACAAACCGGCCGACCGATTGCGTGACGATCCCCTGCGGCGTAAGGTCTGGAAAGCCCCGCCGGGGCCCTTGACCCCAAGGGAACCGCACGGCCGGCACCGCCCCCATGCTTTCAGGCCCGCCCTTCAGGACCCATCCCTCTCATGCCCGACCGCACCACCGCCCGCCCCCGTTTCGCATTCCTGCTGACGCTGTTCGTCTGTCTGGCCATGATCGGAGGCGCCGCGCTGTTCTTTACGGCCGGCGCCGCCGACGCGCCCACCGCCGATGAGGCGAAGGATGCCCCGGCCGAGGATGAAGGCGGCGCCAAATGGATCGGCCGCAGTGCCGAGCGGCCGCCCCTGCCCCGTTTCGTGTCGCTGCGCTCGGCCGAGGTGAATGTCCGCACCGGCCCCGGCACCCGCTATCCCGTCGCCGCGATCTACAATCGCAAGGATCTGCCGGTCGAGGTGACGGCGGAATACGAAAACTGGCGCAAGATCCGCGATGTCGAGGGGGCCGAGGGCTGGGCGCATATGAGCCTGCTGTCGGGCCGGCGCACCGCCATCATCCAGGGGGAGGTCCGCACGCTCTACAACCGCCCGGCAGCGGACGCCGTGCCGCTGCTGCGTGCAGAACCGGGCGTGGTCGGCCGCCTGATGGCCTGCGAGCGGAACTGGTGCGAAATGGACATCGCCAACACCCGCGCCTGGATCCGCCGCGACGAGATCTGGGGCGTCTACCCGGACGAAGATTTCCACTGACCGCCCGACGGCGCCTCAGGCGCCGTCGTCATCCCCTTCGGCTGCGGTCTCGTCCAGGATCTCTTCCAGGCTGGTGAGCGAGCGCCGGAACCGCGCCGCATGGGCACGCTCCGCCCGGGCCAGGGTCTCGAACCATTCCGCCGCCTCGATCTGGCCCTCGTCGCGGGCCACGCGGGCCATCTCGGGATAGACGCCGGTGGCGTCCTCCTCCTCGCTTGCGATCGCGGCACGGAGGTTCTGAGGGGTGGTGCCGATGGGAAGCCCGGTCGCCGGGTCCCCGCCCGCCTCTTCCAGGAATTCCAGATGGCCCAGCGCATGCCCGGTCTCGCCCTCGGCGATCGACCGGAACACTGCGGCCACGTCGTTGAAGCCCTCGATATCGGCCTGGCGGGCGAAATAGAGGAAGCGGCGGTTGGCGGCCGCCTCGGACATGAAGGCGCGGATCAGATTGGCCTCGGTCCGCGTGCCGGCAAGCGGCGGTTCGGCGGCCGGGAAACGGTCGTCGGAACGGTCGGTCATGGGGTGATGGCTCCGTGGCTCTCCGGTTCGTGATCCCGCCGCCCCGCCCCCATGCCGGGCATCAGCGGACGCGGATGATCACGTCGACACGGGCGATGGAGGCATCGCCCGGCGGTTCGGGCAGACGGGCGATCTGGACCGCATCCCCGGGGATGTCCTGGAGATGGCCGCCGTCTTCATAGAAGAAATGATGATGGTGGCTGACATTGGTGTCGAAATAGGACCGGCCGCTGTCGACGACCAGTTCGCGCAGCAGCCCCGCCTGGGTGAACTGGTGCAGCGTGTTGTACACGGTGGCCAGCGACACCGGGAGCGCCGCCGCCTGCGCCTCGCGGTGCAGCTCTTCGGCCGTCACATGACGGTCGGTGCCGTCGAGCAGCAGGCGCGCCAGAGCGAGACGCTGCTTGGTCGGCCGGAGACCGGCTGCCTTGAGCTTCTCGAGCACGGCGGTATAGGGGCGGTTGGTGGACATTCCCGGCTCTCGTCTTGTTGAAGGTCCACGACGCGCCATGGGAAAGTCGCGTAGGGACGGTCAGTTAGCCAGGAATTTAGGTGCGTTCCATTCTGAGTGCAAGGCCGGAGACCAGGGAAGCCCCCCGATCTCCGGCCGGAAGATGCACATCAGTCACCGGTGCGGATGCGTTCGACGAGCTGACGCACGGTCGGCACGAAGCCGTTCGAATAGAACGGATCCTCGGCGAAACGATAGGCGTTGTGGCCGGCGAACATCAGCTCGTGCTCGACATTCGAGCCATGGGCGATGTTCTGCAGCGTTTTCTGGATGCAGAAGCTGCGCGGATCGGCCCGACGACCGGTGGTGCCCTTCTCGTTGGCCGCCCAGTTGCTGAACTGGCAGGCCGACAGGCACCCCATGCAGTCGATCTGATCGATATGGATCTGCTTCGCCGCGGCGGGGTCCACGAAGATCAGCGTGCTGTCCGGGGTCTTCATCGCTTCGGTATGACCCTCGGCGATCCAGCCCTGGGCACGCTCGAAATCATGGGCGGTGACATAGACCGGCCGGCCGCGGGCACCGATCGGCAGCGCCACCTCGTGATCGCCCACGGGCTCGGTGGTATAGGCGATCTGGCGATCGCTGCGGCCACGGAGTTCCTGCAGGAAGTCGTTGTTGACCGCCGAGGAATAGAATCCGGTCGGGCTGAAGCGATGCAGATAGACATCACCCGGCTTCAGCGTCCGCAGCCGCTCCTTCCAGGCATCCGAAATCGGGCTCTCCCTGGTCAGCAGCGGCCGGGTGCCGAACTGGAACGCCACCGGCGCCACCTCGGGATCGTCCAGCCAGTGCTCCCACTCGCGCAGATACCAGACGCCGCCGGCCATGATGATCGGCACGTTGGGGATGCCGATCTCTTTCATCAGCTCGCGCAGTTCCCGCACACGCGGATAGGGCGACTGCGGCTCGCGCGGGTCCTCGGCGTTCGACAGGCCGTTATGGCCGCCGGCAAGCCACGGATCCTCGTACACCACGCCACCCAGATATTCGGCGAAGCGATGATAGGCGCGCTTCCGCAGCGCCCGGAAGGCGCGGGCCGACGAAACGATCGGGTAGTAATAAACCCCGTGCTCGGCGGCGATCTGCGCCACGCGATAGGGCATGCCGGCACCGCAGGTCACGCCGTGGATCAGGCCTTTGGCCCCTTCCAGCACGCCCTGCAGCACCGTCTCGGCGCCACCCATCTCCCACAGCACATTGACGTGGATCCGGCCTTCGCCGCCCGCCAGCTCGTGGGCAATGCGTGCCTGGGTGATGCCGCCGCGGATGCCATAGGCCACCAGCTCGCCATGACGCTCGCGGCGGGTCTTGCCGTAATAGGTCTGCGGGATCGGGCGGCCGTCGGCGTCGAAACTGTCGGCATTCACACCCGAAAACGTCCCCACGCCGCCGGCTGCAGCCCACGCGCCGGAGCTTTCGCCGTTCGACACGGCGACACCTTTCCCGCCTTCGACCAAGGGCAGGACTTCCCGTCCGGACAGGAGGATGGGGTTCAAGGGCTTCACGATGCCTCCGCTACTCGTCCTTGCGTTCTTTTTGTTCAAAGCGGCGGCCCGGGCCGGCGGTTCCGCCGTCCGATCCGCGCCGATGCGTTCGAACCGATCCACCCGCAGCCGGGCCTCGAGACCGGGCTTTGGGCAGGTTCGCCGGTTAACTGGCCATGGTTTTCCATGAAGTCCAGCCCTGCCCGCCGTGGTTTTTTGCACCGCACCCGCACAGCGCGGCCCTCACCGGCAAGGCAGTCGGCAGACATGGCGACGCCGGCCGGCGATTTCCTGAAGGGGAAGCCACCGGCCGGCGCGTCGTCATATCACGGAATGCGGAGCCGCGCGATCAGCGCGGGCCGCGGGGCTTGCGCGGACGGTCGCCGCGGTCGCCACGATCCCGATCACCACGATCCCGGTCGCCACGGGGCTCACGGTCGCCACGGGGCTCACGGTCGCCACGCGGCTCGCGGTCGCCGCGGGGCTCGCGATCACCACGGGGTTCGCGCGGCTCACGGGTATCGGGCAGCTCCTCGCCGGTCGCCTGATCGACGACGCGCATCGAGAGCTTCACCTTGCCGCGGTCGTCGATGCCCAGCACCTTGACCTTCACCTCGTCACCCTCGTTGATCACGTCGGTGACCTGGTTGACGCGCTGGGCCGACAGCTCCGAGATGTGGACCAGGCCGTCACGGGTGCCGATGAAGTTCACGAAGGCGCCGAATTCGACCACCTTCACCACCTTGCCGGTGTAGATGGTGCCGACCTCGGGTTCGGCCACGATGCCCTTGATCCAGTTGATCGCGGCGTCCATGGCCTTGCCGTCCACCGCGGCGACACGGATGGTGCCGTCGTCCTCGATGTCGACCTTGGCGCCGGTCTGCTCGGTGATCTCGCGGATCACCTTGCCGCCGGTGCCGATCACTTCGCGGATCTTGTCCTTGGGGATCGAGATGGTCGTGATCCGCGGCGCGTTGGAGCTGACCTCCTCGCGCGCACCGCCCAGCGCCTCGGCCATGCGGCCCAGGATGTGCAGGCGGCCGTCGCGGGCCTGGCCCAGCGCCACCTTCATGATCTCTTCGGTGATGCCGGTGATCTTGATGTCCATCTGCAGGGCGGTGATGCCCTGCTCGGTGCCGGCCACCTTGAAGTCCATGTCGCCCAGGTGATCCTCGTCGCCGAGGATGTCGCTCAGCACCGCGAAGCCGTCATCTTCCTTGATCAGGCCCATGGCGATGCCGGCCACCGGACGCGCCAGCGGCACACCGGCATCCATCATCGACAGCGAGCTGCCGCAGACGGTGGCCATCGACGACGAGCCGTTCGACTCGGTGATCTCCGACACGATGCGGATCGTGTAGGGGAAGGCCGACTTCTCGGGCAGCACGGCGCGCAGGGCCCGCCAGGCCAGCTTGCCATGGCCGATCTCGCGACGGCCGGGGCTGCGCATCGGGCTCGCCTCGCCCACCGAATAGGGCGGGAAGTTGTAATGCAGCAGGAAGTGCTCGCGGTACTCGCCCTCGAGCATGTCCATGATCTGCTCGTCCTGGCCGGTGCCGAGCGTGGTGACCACCAGCGCCTGGGTCTCGCCGCGGGTGAACAGCGTCGAACCGTGGGCCCGCGACAGCACGCCCACTTCCGAGACGATCGGGCGGACGGTCTTCAGGTCGCGGCCGTCGATGCGCACGCCTTCCTTCAGGATCCGGCCGCGCACGATCTTGGCCTCGAGGGCCTTGAACGCGCCCGAGACCAGCTGGGGCTCAAGGCCCTCGCCGGCGACCAGGGCCTCGACGGTCTTCTCCTTGACCGCCTTGACCGCCAGCTGGCGCTGCTGCTTCACGACCTGGCGATAGGCCTCTTCCAGGCCCGGACGGGCCACGGCGTCGACACGGGCCGCCACGGCCTTGGCGGCCGGGTTCTCGGGCAGCGGCCAGGGATCCTTGGCGCATTCCTCGGCAAGGTCGATGATCGCGTCGATGACCGGCTGGAAGCCTTCATGACCGAACATCACCGCGCCCAGCATGACCTCTTCGGTCAGTTCCTTGGCCTCGGATTCGACCATCAGCACGGCTTCGTCGGTACCGGCGACCACCAGGTCGAGGGCGGTGTCACCCATCTGCGAGCGCAGCGGGTTCAGCACATACTCGCCATTGATATAGCCGACGCGCGCACCGGCGATCGGGCCGAGGAACGGCACGCCCGAAATGGTCAGGGCGGCAGAGGCGGCCACCATCGACACGATGTCGGGGTCGTTCTCGGTGTCGTGGCTCAGCACGGTGCAGATGATCTGCGTCTCGTTGCGGTAACCGTCGGCGAACATCGGGCGGATCGGACGGTCGATGAGACGCGAGGTCAGCGTCTCCTTCTCGTTCGGGCGGCCCTCACGCTTGAAAAAGCCGCCGGGGATCTTGCCCGCGGCGAAGGCCTTCTCCTGGTAATTGACCGTCAGCGGAAAGAAGTCGACGCCGGGCTTCGGCTCGCGGGCGGCGACCACCGTCGCCAGCACGGCGGTCTCGCCATAGGTGGCGAGCACGGCGCCGTCGGCCTGGCGCGCGATGCGCCCGGTCTCGAAGGTGAGCTTGCGCCCCGCCCACATGACTTCCTTGCGATAGATCGTAAACATCTCGTCTCTCTCTTCCATTCCATCGGCGGGGCGTCCGGGATGTTGCAGGCCGGGCTCCGCCGGACCCTGGCCTTTCGACATCCCTGCACGTTTATCCCCGTCGTCCCGGCCCTTTGCCGGAACGGGGGTCCCGCGGGCGGACCGCCTGACCTTGCGCCCGTTCTCGTTCCGGGGCGCGTTCCCGGCCTTCATCCGGCCGGGCGGCGATCCGCATCGCGGCCGCATCCGGAACGGATCCGGACCGGCCGCATGCTCCGTCGGGGGTTCCTGATCACTCCACCTGCCCCGACGGCGACGACATGCCGCGCGCCATCCCATGACGGCCGCGAGCCGGGGCCCGGTTCGACCAGAGGCGGATCCCGGTGGATCCGTCGGCCGGGGAGCGGGCCCTCTCCCCCTTCATCTCCCGCGCGGTCGCGGACGGCAGATCCATCCGCTCGAAACAGGCACACCCCCGCGCGCAGGGTGGCCCCGGATGACGAAAGGGGGGACGCGATCGCCCCCCCTCCGGCCATCAGATCACTTACGCAGGCCCAGGCGCTGGATGACTTCCTTGTACCGGGCCTCGTCGTTGCGACGCAGGTAGTCCAGCAGCTTGCGGCGCTGGCTGACCATCTTCAGCAGACCGCGCCGGGAGTGGATGTCCTTGGCATGGGTCTTGAAGTGCTCGGTCAGGTTGCGGATCCGCTCGGTCAGGATCGCGACCTGGACTTCCGGCGAACCGGTGTCGTTGGTGCCGCGGGCGTATTCGGTGACCAGCTCGGTCTTGCGCGACTTCGTGATCGACATCGGGTGTCCTTCCTTGATCAGGCGGCGCTGGTGGCGCCAAGGTTGAAGCCGCGCACCGAACGAAGCAATCCGTCCTCGGCCCGGGCGAGCGCCACCAGGCGCCCGTCGAGCGTCGCACGAACCAATCGTCCTTCGGGAACGGCCATATCCCTGAGCGGGCGCCCGTTTCGGAGCGCATCGGCTTCGGGACCGGTCAGGGCCAGCGCCGGGATGTCGTCCAGCGCGGTCTCGACCGGAAACAGATGGGTATCGAGCGCGGCACTATGCACGAGCGCTTCAAGCTTTTCCAGAGTGATTGCATGGGCTTCGCCGAATGCGCCCGATCGGGTCCGCCTCAGCATCGACAGATGCCCGACCGTGTCGAGCGCCAGTGCCAGATCCCGGCCCACCGCCCGGGCGTAGGTGCCCTTGCCACAGGCCAGCCGGAAGCGGGCATGGTCGGCGTCCAGGATGGTCAGCAGCTCCAGCGCGTCGATCCGCACCCGGCGCACCGGCATCTCGGGCGCCTCGCCGGCCCGGGCCAGCGCATAGGCGCGTCGGCCGGCCAGCTTGATCGCCGAATAGGCCGGCGGCACCTGGTCGATCTCGCCCAGGAAATCCGGCAGGGCCGCACGGATCGCCGCAGCGTCGGGGCGGTGATCGCTGGTCTCCAGCACCTCGCCCTCGCGGTCGTCGGTGGCCCGGGCCTCGCCCCAGTGAAGGTCGAAGACATATTCCTTCGCGCCGTCCATGGCATGAGCGACCGTCTTGGTCGCCTCGCCCAGCGCGATCGGCAGTACGCCCGAGGCCAGCGGATCCAAGGTGCCGGCATGGCCGACCTTGGCGGCCCCGGTCAGCCGTTTCACGGCCGCGACCGCCTGTGCTGAACTCATGCCCTCGGGCTTGTCGATGGCGAGCCAGCCGTCGATCGGCAGGCCGCGGCGTCGGCGTGCCACGCGCTCAATCCTCCCGATCGCCGTCCCCGACCACATGATCACCGACCCCATGATCACCGGCCGCATCGTCCTCGTCGTCGAGATCGCGGCGGATCACCGGCTTTGCCAGCAGGCGGTCGATATGGGCGGCGTAGTCGAAGCCGGTATCGAGCCGGAACAGCAGCCGGGGCGTGAATTTCAGCGACACCTGCCGGCCGATGCCCCGCTGGAGCGTCGAGGCCGAACGGGCAAGCGCCTTGATCACCACGTCGGCGCCGTCGCTGTCCAGGCCCAGCGGCGAGACATAGGCGGTCGCGGTGCGCAGATCCGGGGTCATGCGGACCTCGCTGACCGTGATCGGCCGGCCGTCGAGATCAGGATCGTGGGTCTCGCCGCGCATCAGCAGCTCCGCCAGCACCTGGCGGATCTGTTCACCGACGCGGAGCTGGCGCTGGCTGGGACCGGCAGCGCCCTGGGCGCGTTTGGACATGGCTTCCCTGCCGTTCATCGAAAGAAGGGGGTGGAATGCGTGCGGGCCGGCCGGGAGGGATCCCGGCCGGCCCGCATCGCGGTCGTTTCCGGCTCTGCGGCTCAGACCGGGCTCTTGAGCTCGGCGGCGATCTCTTCGACCTCGTAGGCCTCGATGACGTCGCCGGCACGCAGATCCTGATAGTTCTCGAAGGCCATACCGCATTCCTGGCCGGCCCGCACTTCGCGGACATCGTCCTTGAAGCGCTTGAGCGAGCTGAGCGAGCCCTCGTGGATGACCACATCGTCGCGGAGCAGGCGCACCTTGCTGTCGCGGCGGACATAGCCCTCGGTGACGGAGCAACCCGCGATCTTGCCGACCTTGGTGATGGCGAAGACCTCGCGGATCTCGGCCTGACCGGTGATCGTCTCGCGACGGATCGGCGACAGCATGCCTTCCAGCATGCTCTTCACGTCGTTGGTCAGGTCGTAGATGACCGAGTAGTAGCGCAGTTCCAGACCGGCCTGGCGGGCCAGATCGCGGGCCTGGGCGTTGGCGCGGACGTTGAAGCCGATGATCAGGGCGTTGCTCGCCTGTGCCAGCGTGATGTCCGACTCGTTGATGCCGCCCACCGCGCCATGCAGCATGCGCACCGCGACCTCGTCGTTGCCGAGCTTGGCCAGCGTGGCGGTGATCGCTTCCAGCGACCCCTGCACGTCGGCCTTGACCAGCACCGCCAGCTCCTTCTTGGAACCGGCCGAGATCTCGGAGAGCATCTGCTCGACCGTGCCGCGGGCACCCAGGGCGGTTGCGGCACGGGCGCGCTGCTCGCGCTCCGAGCGGAAGGCCGAAATCTCGCGCGCCTTGCGCTCGTCCTCGACCACCACCAGCTCGTCGCCGGCCTGCGGAACGCCCTGGAGACCCAGGATTTCCACCGGCACCGACGGCCCGGCTTCCTCGACCTTGCGGCCCTTGTCGTCGATCAGGGCGCGCACACGGCCCCACTGGCTGCCGACAACGAAGGCGTCACCGGTCTTGAGCGTGCCCTTCTGGACCAGCACGGTCGCGACCGGGCCGCGGCCCTTGTCGAGCTTCGCTTCGACCACGGCGCCCTGGGCGGCGCGATCGGTGTTGGCACGCAGTTCCAGAACCTCGGCCTGCAGCAGGATCGCTTCCAGCAGCTTGTCCAGGTTCTTGCCGGTCTTGGCCGAGACCTCGACGGCGATCACGTCGCCGCCCAGCTCTTCCAGAACCAGCTCGTGCTGGAGCAGCTCGTTGCGCACCCGTTCCGGATTCACGCCCGGCTTGTCGATCTTGTTGATCGCAACCACGATCGGCACACCGGCCGCCTTGGCGTGATTGATCGCCTCGACGGTCTGCGGCATCACGCCGTCATCGGCCGCGACCACCAGGACCACGATGTCGGTGACCTGGGCGCCGCGGGCACGCATGGCGGTGAAGGCCGCATGGCCCGGCGTGTCGAGGAAGGTGACGTGGTCACCGGTCTCGAGCTCGACCTGATAGGCACCGATATGCTGGGTGATGCCGCCGGCCTCGCGGGCCACGACATCGGTCTTGCGCAGCGCGTCGAGCAGCGAGGTCTTGCCGTGGTCGACATGGCCCATGACGGTGACGACCGGCGCCCGGGGGGTCAGATCGTCATCGGTATCCTCGACACCCAGGATGCCCAGCTCGACGTCGTCCTCGGCAACCCGCTTCACCCGGTGGCCGAATTCGGTCGCGACCAGTTCGGCCGTGTCCGCATCGATCGCCTGATTGATGGTCGCCATCACGCCCAGCGTCATCAGCTTCTTGATGACGTCGGCGCCACGGACGGCCATGCGGTTCGCCAGTTCCTGCACCGAGATCACCTCGGGCACGATGACGTCGCGGACCACGCGGGCCTGCGGCTCGGCCTGACGGCCGGCCCGGCGCATGCGCTCGCGCTGACGGCGCATCGCCGCCTGGCTGCGCTGACGCTCGCTCTCGTCGCCTTCGACCAGACGCTTGATGTCGCCCTTGCCGCCACGACGACGATCGTCGGTGGTACGCGGGGTCGGCGTCGCACGCTTGCTGGCGGCCTTGGCGCGGCTCTCTTCCTCGTCGCGCTCCACCTTGCGCTCACGGGCACGCTCAGCGGCCCGGGCGCGGGCGCGCTCGGCATCCTCGTCCAGCGGCGTCGCGGCAACGGCGGCACCACCCGCCGGCGGACGGCCGGCACCGGCCGGCCGCTCGGGCCGGGGGCCACGATCACCGCCGGGGCGGTCACCACTGCGGAAGTCCGGACGGTCGCCGCGCGGGCGATCGCCACCCGGGCGGTCGCCGCTGCGGAAATCGGGACGGTCGCCACGCGGGCGGTCGCCACCGGGGCGGTCGCCGCTGCGGAAATCGGGGCGGTCACCCCGCGGACGATCGCCACCGGGGCGGTCGCCGCTGCGGAAATCAGGCCGGTCGCCACGCGGACGATCACCCTGCGGGCGGTCACCCCGCGGCGGACGGTCGCCGCTGCGGAAATCAGGACGATCGCCGCGCGGACGATCGCCACCCGGGCGGTCGCCACTGCGGAAATCGGGACGGTCACCGCGCGGGCGGTCACCGGCAGGACGATCGCCGCGCGGGCGATCGCCACCGGGGCGGTCACCGCTGCGGAAATCGGGCCGGTCGCCACGCGGGCGCTCGGCACGCATCTCGGGCTGGGCCTCGGGCGCCGGCTGGGGCCGGGCTGCTGCCGCAGCCGCGGCTGCGGCCTCTTCGGCGGCCTTGCGGGCAGCCTCTTCGGCCGCCTTGCGGGCGGCTTCCTCGGCGGCCTTGCGCGCCTCTTCCTCGGCCTTCTTCCTGGCCTCTTCCTCGACCTTGCGGCGGGCTTCCTCTTCGACCTTGCGCCGTGCCTCTTCCTCGGCACGACGGACCTCTTCCTCGGCCCGGCGCTTCTGGTCCTGGATCGCCTGTTCCAGCGCCCTCAGGCGCACATCCCGCTCGTCCTGCGTCAGGCCGCCGTCAGCGGCGGCGCCGCGCGCACGTCCGCGACCGCCGCCGGAACCGCCCCGGCCGCCCTGCTCGGGCACCGACACGGTCCGCTTGCGCTTGACCTCGACCGTCACGGTCTTGGAACGGCCGTGCGAGAAGTTCTGGCGAACCTGCGCGCCTTCGCCCGCAGGCTTCCTCCTCAGCTCAAGACGCCCGGCTCCCGACAGGCTGAGCGCCTTCTTCTGGCCGTCCTCGTTGGTCTCGCTCATATCGCTCCGGTTATCCGTTCTCTCTCAAGCCGGCCGACACCCGGTCGACAGGGTAGGGGGCATCCCTGAAACCCGCGAGGCGCCCGGCTTCCGCCAGGAAACGCTTCGCGAGCCGTCCTTCGGCAATTGCGACGTTGACCGCGTTCTCGCGTCCGAGAGCGCGGCCCATCTCGTCACGCGTCAACAACGCTACGACGGGAACGCCCTTCAGCGCCCCCATGCGGGATACGGCCACGTCTCCGGCATCAGATGCCAGAGACACGGCACCGACGGTCCCGGCATCGAGCCAGGCCCGCACCTTTTCGTATCCGGCAACGACCGCTCCCGCCCGGCGGCCGAGCCCAAGATATTCCAAACACCGGGCGGTTAGCAATCGCTCGACCGTCCCGATCAGGTCTTCGCCGGCTTTCACCGGCGCCTTGAAGGCCCGGGGAAAGGCCTTCCGGCGGATCGCCTGTTCCAGCAGATCGGCCCGGGCAGTCACCCAGGCGCCCCGTCCGGGCAGGCGGCCATCCATGTCGGCGACCACCTCGCCGCCCGGGGCGACGACGAAACGGATCATGCCGTCCGGCGATCCGCTCTGTCCGGTCGCAATGCAGCGGCGCTCGGGCGCACGATCACGCGGACCGCCATCGGTCGGCAGATCCGCCGCCGCGTCCGTCATCGCGTTCTCATCCACCGTCAAGCCCTGCACCACCACGATCTGCTCAGGCCTCGCTGTCGCCCGCGGGGGCGGCATCGGCTTCGGGGGCGTCCTCGCCCTCGAACCAATGGGCACGCGCGGCCATGATGATCCGGTTCGCTTCCGCCTCGTCGATCGTGCCGGCGGGCAGAAGCTCGATCAGCTCGTCACCGGCCAGATCGGCCAGATCGTCCAGCGTCTTGATGCCCTTCTCGCCCAGGCTCGCCAGCATGACCGGGGTCATGCCGTCGATCTCGGCCACGGCATCCTCCACGCCCAGCTCGCGGCGCTTGTCGTCCATCTGACGATCACGGGCCTCGAGGAAGATCTGGGCACGGTTCTGAAGCTCGGCCGCGACATCCGGGTCGAAGCCTTCGATGCCCGACAGCTCGTCTTCCGCGACGAAGGCGATCTCCTCGATCGACTCGAAGCCTTCGGTCACCAGCAGCTGGGCGATCACCTCGTCGACGTTCAGCGCCTCGATGAACAGCCGCGAGCGCTCGCGGAACTCTTCCTGGCGCCGCTCGGACTCTTCGGTCTCGGTCACGATGTCGATATCCCAGCCGGTCAGCTGAGATGCCAGGCGCACATTCTGACCGCGTCGACCGATCGCGAGCGACAGCTGCTCGTCGGGAACCACGACCTCGATGCGCTGGGTATCTTCGTCCATCACCACCTTGGCGACCTCGGCCGGGGCCAGGGCATTGACCAGGAAGGTGGCCGGATCCGGCGACCAGGGAATGATGTCGATCTTCTCGCCCTGCAGTTCGGCCACCACGGCCTGCACCCGTGAGCCACGCATGCCGACGCAGGCGCCGACCGGGTCGATGCTGCTGTCGTGGCTGGTCACCGCAATCTTGGCGCGCGATCCGGGATCCCGGGCGCAGCCCTTGATCTCGATGATGCCGTCGTAGATTTCCGGCACTTCCTGGGCGAACAGCTTCGCCATGAACTGCGGATGGGTCCGCGACAGGAAGATCTGCGGGCCCCGGGGCTCTTCACGCACGGCGTAGATATAGGCGCGCACGCGGTCGCCGACACGGAAGCTCTCGCGCGGGAGCAGCTCGTCGCGGCGCATCACGGCCTCGGCACGGCCCAGATCGACCACGACGCTGCCGTATTCGGCGCGCTTGACGATGCCGTTGATGATCTCGCCGACGCGGTCCTTGAACTCGTCGAACTGGCGCTGACGCTCGGCCTCGCGCACCTTCTGCACGATCACCTGCTTGGCGGTCTGGGCGGCGATGCGGCCGAAATCGATCGGCGGCAGCGGGTCGACCAGGAAATCGCCGGGGACGGCATCGGGCTTGCGGTGACGGGCATCGGCCACCGACATCTGGGTCGCCTCGTCCTCGACCTCGTCCACCACCTGGGTGTAGCGATAGAGCCGGATCTCGCCGGTCTTGCGGTCGATGGTCGCGCGGATATCGTGGTCCTGGCCGTATTTGCGGCGCCCGGCGGTCTGGATGGCCTGCTCCATCGCCTCGAGCACGGCATCGCGGTCGATCGACTTCTCGCGGGCAACCGCATCGGCGACCTGAAGCAGCTCGTGCCGGACCGGGCCGGTGTTGAAGTTGATGTCCATGGGCGCACTCAGCTCCGGTTGTCCTGAACGGCGGCGATGAGCTCATCGGTCAGGATGAGCTTCGCCGACGAAATCTCGTCGAATGGCAGGGCCGGTTCCGACCCGTCATCGAGGCGGATGGCCACCAGACCGCCTTCGCGCACGCCGGCCAGCCGGCCACGGAAACGCTTGCGCCCCTCATGCGGGCGGCGCAGTTCCATCTTGGCCTCGAAGCCGGCGAACCGCTCGAAATCCTTCAGCCGGGTCAGCGGCCGGTCGATGCCGGGCGAACTCACCTCCAGCGAATAGGCCTCGGTGATGGGATCCTCGACGTCGAGCAGAGCCGACACGACGTGGCTGATCTCGGCGCAGTCGTCCACCGTCATCGGCTGACCGTCCACCCGCTCCGCCATGATCTGGAGCGTGGCATTGACGCCGGAACGAAAGGTCACCCGCACGATCTCGTAACCGAGATCGCCGACGGCCGGCTCGATCAACTCCGTGATACGACGAACGACGTCCATGCGCTCCTCCGGTGGCGGGGCGACTCGCGAACCCTCTCGGGGCGGCGGTCCGACGCGGCACAATAAAAAAAGGCGGGCTTGGAAGGCCCACCCGGCGGAAGCTGCATGTGACCGCGACCACCGGCGGGCCCTCGTCCGGACGTACCTCGCCGCTCCCTCACCGGGGCGGATGGCTCGTCGGCTTGGGCGCTGGCGGGATCGCCGGCGGTCCGCAATCGCGGACGCTGGTCAATATACGCATATGTCGCGGAACCGCAAGGGGTTTATCCA
>NZ_NYWI01000043.1:0-7899 GCF_002684955.1 Tistrella sp.
CCCTCTCTACCGTCATCCCCGCGAAGGCGGGGATCCACCTTCACGGCCTCGAAGGCCGGTCCAACGCCGCCATCCGGCTCTCTTCCCCCTCCCCCGTCATCCCCGCGAAGGCGGGGATCCAGGTCCGTCCCCCCACAAAGAACGCCGCCCCCGGCCCCGCTGCCGGCAACCGCGGGGCGGCCCGACCAGGTGTTTCAACCTCGTCGGGCCGCGGTGCATACAAGCCTCCGCCTCAGAGCATTTTGTCCGCAGCCGGCACCTTGTCCCAGAAGCTCTCGTCGAAGGCGGCCTTCAGGTCGACCGGTTCCTTCAGCGCGCCGAAGCCGACCAGGTCGGTCTGCACCTTCTCGATCGACGCCATGTCGAGCGCGCCGAGGCCTTCATCGGCGGCGCGGCCGGCGACCATCAGCCGTTCGATCTCGTCCAGCATCGCCTCCTGGTGCTTGCGCTCCAGGCCTTCCGCCGCGGCCATGACGATGTCGATCGCCTCTGCCTTGTGCTCAAACGCGTATTTCCAACCCTTAAGGGTAGCGTTCAGGAAGCCCTGAACCAGTTCCGGCTTCTCGGTTGCGATCTTTTCCGAGGTGATGAAGCTGTCCTGCTGGGTGGTCACGCCATAGTCATCGGGGGTGAAGACCGTCAGATCGGTGATCCCCTGCTCTTTCAGCGTGTTCAGCTCGTTGTAAAAGGTGACGGTCGCGACGTCGAACTCACCCTCGACGAAGGGTGCCATCGAAACCGGCTGCGGAATGATGGTCAGCTCCGACTGTTTGATCTTGGCCGCCGCCAGCACCGAATACAGCGTGTATTGCGGGCCGGTGAACCAGGTCGCGACCTTCTTGCCCTTGAAATCTTCGATCGTCTTGATGCCGCTTGTCTCGCGCGCGACGAAGGCGAAGGGGGTCTTCTGCTGCGACATGCCGATGCAGATCAGCGGCAGGCCCTTGGCGCGGGCATGCAGCACCGCCTCGGTCCCGCTGCCCAGCCCGAAGGTGTCGGCGCCAGATGCCACCAGCGCCTCGGCATTCAGGTTCGGGCCGCCCGGGTTGATGGTCATGTCCAGGCCTTCGGCTTCATAGAAGCCCTTGGCCTTGGCGACATAGAACCCGGCGAACTGGGCCTGGGGCAGCCATTTCAGCCGCACCGACACCGCCTCTGCCGCATCGGCCGTGGCGGCGCCCCCCACGGGGCCGAACACCGCAGCGGCCGCCAGAGCAAGGGCCACCGCCCCCCGTTTCGCAATGCGCATATACATGGATCGAAGCCTTCCGGAGCAGTTTTTTATGGGCAAGGCGGGGGTTGTACGCACAGACCGGTCGTTGGCCGTGCACGCATGCCCACGCAATATGCATGCCATCCGACGCCATGCCGGAATCCCGCCAGCCTCGCATGCCTGCCCGGCAATCACCCGCCTATTTTATGGGCAGTGACGTTTTTTGAGCACGAAACAGGCATTCTTGTATAATAATGACATGCCCGCGCCCACAGACCGCTTCAGAGGAGCCGCAGCGGAATGTCGTCGAGCCTGCACAGATTGAGCCTGGTCCGCCTGGCGGAAGAGATCCGCCGCGGTGCGATATCGCCGGTGGATGCGGTGCGTTGCATGATGGACCGGATCGCCGCCCATGACGGCGCGCTTCACGCCTTCGCCCATCTGAACGACGCGGCGCTGGATCAGGCGCGCCGGGCCGAGGCGGAGATCGCCGCCGGTCTGGTGCGCGGCCCCCTGCACGGCGTGCCGCTGGCGGCCAAAGATCTGTTCGACACCGCCGACATGCCGACGGAATTCGGCAGCCCGGTGCTGCGCGGCCGGCGGCCCCGGCAGGATGCCACCGTCATCGCGCGGCTGCGGGCCGCCGGTGCAATCATTCTGGGCAAGACCACCCTCACCGAGGGTGCCTATGCCGACCACCATCCGGATGTGGTGCCGCCGGTCAACCCCTGGGGGGCTGCGCATTGGACCGGCACATCGTCCAGCGGGTCGGGTGTGGCGGTGGCCGCCGGGTTGATCTGGGGCGCGCTCGGCACCGATACCGGCGGCTCGATCCGCCTGCCCTCCTCATGCTGTGGTGTGACGGGGATCAAGCCGACATGGGGGCGGGTCAGCCGGGCGGGCGCGCTCGCCCTCGCCCCTTCGCTCGATCATATGGGGCCGATGGCGCGCAGCGTTGCCGATGCCGTCACCCTGCTCGGCGTGATGGCCGGCGCTGACCCGCGCGACCCCACCGCATCACAACTTGCAGTACCTGACTATATGGCAGAACTCTCCAAACCGGTGCGGGGCCTGACCATCGGCATCGACCGCGGGCTGTTGAAGGCGCGGGCCGATGATCAGGTTCTGGCCTCGATCGAGCATGTCATCGAGGTGATGACCGGGCTCGGCGCGCGGTTCGTGGAGGTCACCCTGCCGCCGATCGAGCCGGCGCTGACCGGCTGGGCGGTGCAATGCGCGGTCGAGGCCGCCATCGTTCATCGCGAACACTGGTCGACCCGCGCGGCGGAGTACGGCCCGCGCCTCGCCGCGCTGATCGAACGCGGCCACCGCCACACGGCGTTCGAACTGGCCGAAGCGCAGGAACACCGCCGCGATTTCGCGGGGGCGATGGAGGCACTTTACGCCGCCTGCGACGTGCTGCTGATCCCCGGCCTGCCGGTCGCAGGCCCCACGCTCGACTACATGTCCGGCCTGGGTGAAGACCCGGCCGCGATCCTGGCGATCGGCCCGTTCACGGCCCCCTTCGACGTCTCGGGCCAGCCGACCATCACGGTCCCCTGCGGCACCAGCGAGAAGACCCGCGACGGCGGCGGCATCCCCCTCGGCTGCCAGTTCGCCGGCCCCCGCTTCGCCGAAGCCCTGATCGCCCGCACCGCCCACGCCTTCCAGACCGCAACCGACTGGCATACACGCCGCCCCGCCGGGTATGCATAACCCCCGACACGCCCCGCCCCCTCAGTTCCACCCCACCCCCACCACTGTCATCCGCCCCTGTCAGACGCCATCCCCGTCAGGTTCGCCCCACCCCCACCACCGTCATCCCCGCCCCACCCCTGCCGTCATCCCCGCCCCACCCCTGCCGTCATCCCCGCGAAGGCGGGGATCCACCTTGCTTTCCGGCCGAAGGACGGTGCCTGCCAGGGCACGGCCGGTCCACCCGCGAACACCGCGCAGGTGGATCCCCGCCTCCGCGGGGATGACGGTAGAGAGGGCGTGCGGAGGCCGGCGAAGGGAGGACCGGACAGGGGCGCCGCATGCCATCGGCCGGTCATGTCGGCCATCGCCAGCGGCCCCAGAGGTTCGGCGTTCTTTGCGCGCGGATCCGCCTTCCCCTCCCCAGGATGACCGCCGGACGATCTGGCCTCGCCCCCGCTGAAGATCCCGAACCCCATGACCAATGGCTCCAACGCCCCCTGTTCCCCATCACCCCCGAGGTCCTGTGGCCACGCCTCCGGGCGGGTCCGGGCGGCAGCCTGGTCTTCTGCCGTCAGTCTTCCGAGACGCTGAACCAGCCGAGACCGGCCGTGGCGCCCTGGCCCAGATGGGCATCGGCGGCGATGGCGAGCGGCAGGGCGAAGGCCGGGTCCAGATCCTGCAGGATCAGGCGGCCGCGGAAGCCGGCCATGGGGATGATGCGGCCGGCAAGACGGCCGGAGCGGCGTTCCCAGCGGTCGGGGATCAGGCCGTCGGCCTGGATGCGCAGCCTGCGTGAGGCGGTGCGCAGGGCGCTGAAATCGCCGGCGATGGCGATGTCGTGCCAGCGGGCCAGGCCGCTGGCGCGGTCGGCGAGCATCATCGGCAGATTGTCGAGATGGCCGGCCAGCGCGCCGCCGGCCTTGAGGGCGAGCGGGGTTTCGATATCCAGCACCAGCGGGCGCGAGGTGTCGGGCAGTCGGGTGTCGGGCAATGTGGGCAGGCCGGTGATCCGGCGGATCTCCAGCGCCTCGACCGGCCAGGGCACGCGCATCCGGCCGAGCGCGCGCAGCGACACGCCGGCGGCCAGCGCCTCGACCAGGGCATCGGCGACGGCGGGCGCCCAATAGCCGGCGAAGCCGTAAAGCGCGATCTCGACGGTGAGGCTGCGGCCACGCCGCTGCACCCGCAACCGCCAGGGCCGCGGCACTTCCAGCCGGCGGGTGAGCATGGCCTGGGTCTGGAACAGGATCGCGAAGGCCGAGGGCCGGTTGAACGGATCCGGCCGACCGCCCGCCCCTCCGTTTGCCGCCCGCTCTTCCAGAACCCGCCCCAGCGCGCCCCGCACGGCAGCCCCCATCCACGGCCCATCCTCCAGCCCGGCCGGGGCCGCACAGCGGAGGTGGATCACCTCTCGCGTGAAGACCGGGCCGAGCAGGTCGAACCCGCCGGTGAGGGCGGGGGTGGTGAGGCGGGTGTGGATGATGGGGTTGAGGCTGGGCTGGCCGGAATTGGGGGCACCCGAGCTGGGGGTACCCGAGCTGCGGGGGCTGTAGCCGGCAGCGGGACGCGCGGTTCCGTCGTCGTCACGCCCGGCATCGGGCAGGCCGGCGGGCATCGCCGGTGTGCGGACGCGGCCCGGCCGGGCGCCCTGGTCGGGCCCGGGGCCCTCCGGCGATGTCACCATGGCGTTAATCTGCGTGTGATTGCATACTCGGCACATCATGCGGCGCATATGACCGATGCGCCACATGTTTACACCTGCCCGCGGCGGCGGCGCCCTCCCGCAGCCACGCCCGCCCCGGCCCCGCGGAGATCCGCCGGGCTTCGGGCGACGCCGGCATCTTCTCTCAGAGACAAAAGGTCAGGACCGGCGGCGCGCCCGTGTGACGATCGCCAGCAAGAGCGGTCGATCGACGATCAGGTGCTTTAATCCACACACCCGCGAAGGGTGTGACCCTTGGGCTGTCAGCACCTGTGCGCGCATGCGGTCGTTTCAATCCACACACCCGCGAAGGGTGTGACGCGGGCGCCTCGTCTGTGGCGAGGTCAATGGCAAGTTTCAATCCACACACCCGCGAAGGGTGTGACGCCCATCTATTCACCGAAGGGCACCTTCCTCTATCCGTTTCAATCCACACACCCGCGAAGGGTGTGACGCTTCGCTTTGCCGCGGCAGCCTCCGCACCTGATCGTTTCAATCCACACACCCGCGAAGGGTGTGACTGGCGCCTTTGACCTGATCGGCCGGGTCCAGGTTTCAATCCACACACCCGCGAAGGGTGTGACCCACCCCTCCTTAATACCTTGAACGCCGCCAGAAAAAAAGGCCGGTTGCGCGAACCTTTGCGTGATTCATGCCATTGCAGGCTGGCTGCATACACCGAAAATCTATCCGCTTGAAAAACCTGGGGAATTTCGCCCGCGAACCTCCCGGGATTTTTACGGGAGCTTGGGGTTCGCGGACGCCATGGCGCGGCGCTGGCTGCCGGGGTGGTTGATCGGGGTTCGCCCCCACCGCCCCCCACGGGTTCAACGAAGACCCGGATCCGGCCTGAAAACGGGTGTCCAGGGTCGATAATCTCGCGCCGGGTGGTTCATGGTGAGGCGGGTATGGCTCTGGGTCAATCCCGTCCGCCTGCCTCGCCTCCCCGCCTGGCCGGGTGTCGGGGGCGGATCGGCGGTGGCCGGCGGTTCCGGTGGCGCGGTGTTCCGGCGGTGAGCCGACGCGCGGCGGATCAGGGCGATGAACGGCTGGCTGTACCTGTCACGAACAAGCGTTCATATAGCGCGCGACCCAGGCCTCTGGCTGGCCCGGGCGCGTTATGATCGGAGCCGGTGAGGGAATCCCGTCGGCCTGTGCGCATTACGCACAAGACGGCATTTTCCCTGTCAAAGACCGATAAAATGTGGCCGCAAAAAAAGCAGCGGCGCCGCCCCCTGTGGTGCGGCGCCATGCGGGTGGTCAGGCCGGGCGGGTGGTCAGGCCGGGCGTTGGCGCACGGCCGGGTGGGTGGCCCAGCTCGACGGGACCTCGATGTCCATGTCCAGCAGGATCTGGCCGAAGCCCTTGCCCAGCGGGTCGTTGCGCATCGATGCCATGCCGCCGCCACCCAGCGCGCGGGTCAGCAGGAAGTTCATGGCATGCACCCCTGGCACGTCGAACCGGGTCACGCTGCCATCTGTGGCCATCAGATGCGCAAACCAGGCCTGGACTTTTTCGGGCGTCACCTGCCGGCGCAGCCAGGGCAGGAAATCCGGGTGGCGGGCGATCAGGCCGATATTCGAGCTGTCGCCCTTGTCGCCCGATCGGGCCCAGGCAACCGAATACAGCGGCAGCGCTATAGTCGATTCGGCTATTTCGGCGCCAACAATAGCCAGATCGGCTATTTCCGACGAATCGCCGGCTGATCGGCCGGTTTTCTGCGCGGTGTTTTTAGCCGATTCGGCTATTTCATGGCCATTTGTGATAGCCGGATCGGCTATCAGTTCAGTCCCGAACGCCTGCGCCGGCATGCCATCTGACGGTATCCGGATCGGCATGACATCATCACCGAGCGTGACGGTGACCGCCACATTGCGTTTCGGCATAAGAAACGAGAACAGCCGGACCACCGGCGAGGCCTTGGGCCGGCCCCCGGCGCCGGTGGTGCCGGGCGACCACGAGGTGCCGGCCGGGGCGATCTCGCGGGCGAAGATGCCCAGCGCCTTGCGGTCGTCGTGGCTTGCAGACAGCCGCATGACAACCTCGCGCGCACCACCTGCCCGGGCATGCGGGCCGTACATCGATTCGGCGCCCAGGATCTCGGTGCAGGTCGCCCGGTAATCGGCCAGATTGGCCTGGCGGAACATCGCCCGGGTCCGGGCCAGAATCGCATCGGCGGTGCGCTGCGCCTTGGCGGCGGCATCGATGCCGATGATGGTCAGCTGGGCCACCGCGCGCCAGCCATCCATATAGGTGGCCGAGGCCTTATAGCTGTCGGTCGGCGCGCGACCGCGTGTTCCCTGCACACGCACGCGGTCGGGACCGACCGCCTCCATCGTCACCGCGGTGAAGTCGCAGATCACATCCGGCAGCATATAGGCCGCCGGGTCGCCCACCTCGTACAGCATCTGTTCGGCCACCACCGCCGGCACCACCAGCCCGCCGGTGCCCTGGGGCTTGGTCACCACGAAGCTGCCATCGGCCGCGCATTCGGCGATCGGATAGCCGATATCCGCCCAGTCGGGCACCAGATCCCAGTCGGTATGCAGGCCGCCGGTGGCCTGGCAGCCGCATTCCAGGATATGCCCGACCAGGCTGCCGGCCGCCAGACGATCGTAGTCGTCCGCCGCCCAGCCGAATTCATGCATCAGCGCCCCCAGCGCCAGCGCGCTGTCGGCCGAGCGGCCGGTGATCACCACATCGGCGCCGGCGTCCAGCGCCGCCTTCACCGGCAGGGCGCCCAGATAGGCATTGGCGCTCATCAGTTTTTCGGGCAGGGCGGCGCCGGTGAACATCTCGGTCACCCCGGCCGACCGCAGATCGTCCAGCTTGCCCAGCAGGTCGTCGCCTTCGACGATCGCGATCTTCAGGCTGACGCCGGCCTCGTCGGCAAGCTTGCCCAACGCCGCGGCGCAGGCCCGCGGATTGACCCCGCCGGCATTGCTCAACACCTTGATTTTCCTGGCCGCGACGTCTTTGATCACCGCCCGCATCGCCACCTCGACGAAGTCGGTGGCATAGCCCTGATCCGGCGCTTTCGCCCGCATCGAGGCCAGAATCGACATGGTCAGCTCGGCCAGATAGTCGAAGACCAGATAGTCGATATCGGCCCGCCGGACCAGCTGCGGCGCGCCCACGGCGCTGTCGCCCCAGAAGCCCGAGGCTCCGCCGATCCGCACGATCCTGTCGCTTGTATGAATTCCACTCATCGGGCCGTCTCCTGGTAGGATGTTTGGCCTGATAGCCGGGAGAGGGTCGCCGCGTTGCGCTCGAAGGATGATCTTCG
>NZ_NYWI01000044.1:0-16907 GCF_002684955.1 Tistrella sp.
CGAGCTGATCTCGCCGATCGCCATGGACGAAGGCCTGCGCTTCGCGATCCGCGAAGGCGGCCGTACCGTCGGCGCCGGCGTCGTCGCCAAGGTGATGGGCTGACGAGACCCCGGAGGCCCGGAACCCCGGTTCCAGCGGCCTCCGGACCCGCTTTGCGGCCCCTGCCGGACAATGTTCCGGCAGGGGCCGCGGCGTTTTCCCGGCGGCGCCGGACGGTGCTTCAGGGGCGACGCGAAGAACTGCGCGCAGGGCGTCGAAAGTGTCTCGACAAGTCGGACATGACGCGCTAGAAGGATGGCCCGTCCGCACCTGCGGGCGACGGCGATCCTTGTCTGCCGAACCGGGCACCTTACGGCGTCGATCGTAGGGCAGGCCTTCAGGAAGGCGGGCCGTGATCTTTGAAGGGCACGTCGCATCGGCCGGTCCGGTGTGTCGTGCGGCGGTGGAGGAGTGTAGCTCAATGGTAGAGCACCGGTCTCCAAAACCGGGGGCTGGGGGTTCGAGTCCCTCCACTCCTGCCAACCTCTCCGCCGCGCGTTCGTGACCCCGACCCAGAGCCGCCCGGGCTGACCGGCGGCAGATCCGGAACAGAGTAGCCATGGCCAAGACTTCCCCCGGCGAGTTCGTGCGGCAGGTTCGTCAGGAGGCGCGCCGCGTCACCTGGCCGACCCGCAAGGAAACGCTGATCACCACCGCCACCGTGTTCGTGATGGCGTTCGTCGCGGCGATCTTCTTCTTCGTCGCCGACCAGGTGATCGCCTGGGGCGTTCGGCTGATCCTCGGCCTCGGCGCCTGACCTGAACGAGGAGCCGGCACCATGATCAGCAACTGGTACATCATCCACGTCTACTCGGGCTTCGAGAAGAAGGTGGCGCAGTCGATCCGCGAACAGGCCGCCCGCAAGGGTATGGAAGGCCTGATCGAAGAGGTCCTGGTGCCGTCGGAAGACGTGGTCGAGGTCCGCCGCGGCGTGAAGGTCAACACCGAGCGCAAGTTCTTCCCCGGCTATGTGCTGGTGAAGATGCAGCTGACCGACGACACCTGGCATCTGGTCAAGGACACGCCGAAGGTCACCGGGTTCCTGGGGGGCGGCGGCTCGCGCCCCGTGCCGATCACCCAGGCGGAAGCCGACCGGATCATCAATCAGGTGAAGGAAGGCGTCGAGCGCCCCAAGCCGTCGATCAGCTTCGAGATCGGCGAGCAGGTGCGGGTGGCCGACGGTCCGTTCACCTCGTTCAACGGTGTGGTCGAGGATGTCGACGACGAGCGGGCCCGCCTGAAGGTGGCCGTTTCGATCTTCGGCCGCTCGACCCCGGTCGAACTGGAATTCTCTCAGGTCGAAAAGGTCTGAGACATCAAGGCTTCGGGCGAAGCCGGCCTCTTCAGGGCCGGCTTCGCCCGCATCCGTTCCGGCATCCGCCGGGCGGATGCAGCCCGCAGCTCCGGAGCCGGTGACGGCACGGGCGATCGCGGGTGGTGCCGGCGGGAGGCCTTGCCAGGGCCGCCACCGCCGCCCCGTCTGAATGGAAGGGTCTGAACATGGCAAAGAAGATTACCGGCTATATCCGGCTTCAGGTGCCGGCCGGTAAGGCGAACCCGTCGCCGCCGATCGGTCCCGCGCTCGGTCAGCGCGGCCTGAACATCATGGAGTTCTGCAAGGCGTTCAACGCGCAGACCCAGGGTATGGAAGTCGGCATGCCGATCCCGGTGGTCATCACGGCCTACCAGGACCGCAGCTTCACCTTCATCATGAAGAAGCCGCCGGTTTCGTACTACATCAAGAAGGCCGCGGGCATCTCTAAGGGCGGTGCCACCCCCGGCAAGGCCCAGTCCGGTTCCATCACCCTCGAGCAGATCGCCAGGATCGCCGAGGACAAGATGGTCGATCTGAACGCGAACGACCTGGACGGCGCGATTCAGATGGTGAAGGGCTCGGCCCGGTCCATGGGCCTCGTGGTGGTGGAGTAATCGGATGGCGTTCCACGGCAAGCGACTGAAGCAGGCCCGCGCGACCGTCGATCGCGAGAAGCTCTACGGCCTTGACGAGGCGGTGGCGCTGGTGAAGGCCAATGCCGGCGCGAAGTTCGACGAGACCGTCGAAATCTCGGTCGGCCTGGGCGTCGATCCGCGTCACGCCGACCAGATGGTCCGTGGCGTGGTGCAGCTGCCCAACGGCACCGGCAAGAGCGTGCGCGTGGCGGTTTTCGCCCGCGGCGACAAGGCCGAAGAGGCCCGTGCGGCCGGCGCCGAAGTGGTGGGTGCGGAAGATCTGGCCGAAGAGATCCTCGGCGGCAAGATCGATTTCGAGCGCGCCATCGCGACCCCGGACCTCATGCCGGTGGTGGGTCGTCTGGGCCGCGTGCTCGGCCCCCGCGGCCTGATGCCGAACCCGAAGCTCGGCACCGTCACCCCGAACGTCGCCGATGCGGTCAAGGCCGCCAAGGCCGGCCAGGTTGAATTCCGCGTCGAAAAGGCCGGTATCATCCATGGTGGCGTCGGCAAGGCGAGCTTCTCGGAGACCGCCCTGGTCGAGAACATCCGCGCCTTCGTGGATGCGCTGATCAAGGCGAAGCCGTCGGGTGCCAAGGGCACCTACCTGAAGAAGCTGGCGCTCAGCTCGACCATGGGTCCGGGCGTGCGCGTCGACGTTGCCGAGATCACCCAGCCGGGTGGTCAGGGCAACGCGGCCTGAGCAGACCAGATTCATCCGGCCTGCGGGTTCCCGCGGGCCGGATGACTGAAGACCGTCCTGTCCGAGACGGCAGGTGTGCCGGACCCCCGGTTCCGACCGGAGCGCCCGGCATTTAATGGATCCCCCGGGATCCGCCTGTCCAGACGGCGAGCAATCGATCCGGTACGGCGTCTTGCCGGTCCGGACGGTTCGCAGACTCGCGGCAGGTGCGGACGGCACCCTGACGGTTCCCGGCCTGGCCGGAGACCGGAGACGGTGCCACCGAGCCGCGATGCGGCGTCCCCCTTATGCAGGGGAGCCGGCGCGTCGCATGGTAACCCACACGCGGAGACGAACCGTGGATCGTGCAAGCAAGGAAGAGCTGGTCGCAGAACTGCGCCAGTCCTTCACGTCCGCGGGCGTCGTGGTGGTGACCCATTACCGGGGTCTGACGGTGGCCGAGTCCACCCAGCTCCGGATCGGGATGCGCGAGGTTGGCGCGTCCTTCAAGGTCACCAAGAACACGCTCGCCCGTCTGGCACTCCAGGGGACGGCTTTCGAGGGGATCATCCCGCTGTTCAACGGCCCGACCGCCATTGCGGTGTCGTCGGATCCGGTGGCGGCGGCCAAGGCCACGATGAAGTTCGCCAAGACCAACGAGAAGCTCGTTGTTCTGGGCGGCGGCATCATCGGTCAGACCCTCGACGCCAACGGCATCAAGGCCCTTGCGGACCTGCCGTCGCTCGACGAACTGCGCGGCAAGCTCATCGGCGTCCTTCAGGCGCCCGCGAGCCGCATCGTCGGCGTGCTGCAGGCCCCCGGCGGCCAGCTGGCCCGTGTCCTCAAGGCCTATGCCGAGAAGGACCAGGCCGCCTGACCCCAGGCTGCCCACCCCTCGGACCAAACCCATCATCGAAGGCCCGCCCGACCCAGGGCACCGGTTGGTGGCACGGCAGATGCCGGCCCATGACCGGACCCCGCGCGGGCCGACCCGGATCGAAGTTCAGGAGCTACTACAATGGCCGATCTCGCCCGCCTGGTTGACGAGCTGTCCGCCCTCACCGTTATCGAGGCCGCCGAGCTCTCGAAGATGCTCGAAGAGAAGTGGGGCGTCTCCGCCGCCGCTCCGGTCGCCGTGGCTGCCGCCGGTGGCGCCGCCGAGGCTGCTGCCCCGGTCGAGGAGAAGACCGAGTTCGACGTGATCCTCGCCGACGCCGGTGACAAGAAGATCAACGTCATCAAGGAAGTCCGTGCGATCACGGGCCTTGGCCTGAAGGAAGCCAAGGACCTGGTCGAGGGCGCGCCGAAGCCGGTGAAGGAAGGCGTGACCAAGGACGAAGCCGAGGCGATGAAGAAGAAGCTGGAAGAGGCCGGTGCGAAGGTCGAAGTGAAGTAATTCACCCGACCCGACGCATCGCTCGACCGAGCGATCCGCCGCGACGCCCAAGGGTGTCGCGGCAGCTGCGCCGCCCGACCCCGGTTCGCCCGGGGGCGGGCGGCGTCGCCTTGCCGGGAGGATCCTTCGGTGGCATCGCCGCCGGGGGCGCGACGGGCAGGGCCGTGTGGCCGGCGGGCCGGACCATCGATCGATCGCCGCCGTGATGGGCGCAGCCACGGGCTGCAACAAAAATCTTCCCATCCGCCTCGCTTTCGGATATAGTCACAGGCTCGCAAGTGGTGACGGGCAGCTTTGGCTCCGCGACAGGCTGGACACACGCAACTACTTACGGGTTTCATCGGGCGTCATGCAGGATCCGGCATGGCGCCGCAACCGCATGTGTATGTGGCTGGATCGGACGCGTCTCCGGGTGTGTGGATTTCAGACGGATATGCAGGCGATCGTCCCTCGGCGGAAGGATGCGATCCCGTCATGGACGGGCACGCAGCAGGACGTGAACGACGGATGGCTGGTCGGCTCATCGCAGCGCGCGACGCGCGCGGGCGGAGTGCCGGCCGTTTTCGTCGAAACGTCCGACTTCACCGGCGCGTCGGCAGCCGGTGGCCTGGGGCGGTGAGTGCGGGATCGACTGTCTGAGGACCGGCTCCGGTGAATGCCGGGGGTCCTGCAGGCGGGGCGGGCGCATGAATTGACGGCGCCGACGCCGTTAGAAAAACGGTTCGAGAGGAACGACGATGGCATACTCGTTTACGGGTCGCAAGCGCGTTCGGAAGAGCTTCGGTCGCATTCCCGAAGTCACGACGCTGCCGAACCTGATCGAGGTCCAGAAGAAGTCGTACGACCAGTTCCTTCAGCTCGACGCCGATCCGGCCCAGCGCCCGGATAGCGGTCTGCAGGGCGTGTTCAAGTCGGTTTTTCCGATCAAGGACTTTTCCGACCGCGCGACTCTCGAGTTCGTGCGCTATGAACTCGAGACCCCGAAGTTCGACGTCGAGGAATGCCAGCAGCGCGGCATGACCTTCGCCGCGCCGCTGAAGGTCACGCTGCGTCTGGTCGTGTGGGACATCGACGAAGACACCGGCGCCCGGTCGATCCGCGACATCAAGGAGCAGGACGTCTACATGGGCGACATGCCGCTCATGACGGACAAGGGCACCTTCATCGTCAACGGCACCGAGCGCGTCATCGTCAGCCAGATGCACCGCTCGCCGGGCGTCTTCTTCGACCATGACCGCGGCAAGACCCATGCCTCGGGCAAGCTGCTCTACGCCGCCCGGATCATCCCCTATCGCGGCTCGTGGCTCGATTTCGAGTTCGACGCCAAGGATCTGGTCTATGTGCGCATCGACCGTCGCCGCAAGCTGCCGGCGACCACGCTGCTGCGCGCGCTCGGCTATGACAACGAGCAGATCCTCTCGACCTTCTACGCCACGATCACCTACGAGCAGAACGACAAGGGCTGGCAGACGCCCTTCGTCGAAGACCGCCTGCGCGGCATCAAGCTCGCTCGCGACCTGATCGACGCCGATACCGGCGAGGTCGTCGCCGAGGCCGGCAAGAAGCTGGCGCCGCGGGTGATCCGCAAGCTGGTCGAAAGCGGCCTGCGCGCCTTCGTGGTGGCGCCGGAAGACCTGATCGGCGCCTATGCCGGCGAAGACGTGATCGACGAGACCACCGGCGAGGTCCTGATCGAGGCCGGTGACGAGATCACCGCCGAGCATCTGGTGAAGCTGGAGGAGCTGGGCATCACCCGGCTGCCGACGCTGGCGATCGACCACATCAATGTGGGCGCCTATATGCGCAACACGCTGATGCTGGACCGCACCGACACCCGCGACGAAGCGCTCATGAACATCTACCGGGTGATGCGCCCGGGTGAGCCGCCGACCCCCGAGACCGCCGAGGCCCTGTTCGAGAGCCTGTTCTTCGACAGCGAGCGCTACGACCTGTCGGCCGTCGGTCGCGTGAAGATGAACATGCGTCTCGGCCTCGACACCGACGACAGCGTGCGGGTGCTGCGCCGCGAGGACATCCTCTCGGTCATCAAGACCCTGGTCGACCTGAAGGACGGCAAGGGCGAGATCGACGACATCGACCATCTCGGCAATCGCCGTGTCCGGTCGGTCGGCGAGCTGATGGAGAACCAGTACCGCATCGGTCTGCTGCGCATGGAGCGCGCGATCAAGGAGCGTATGGGCTCGGTCGACATCGAGTCGGTCATGCCCCACGACCTGATCAATGCGAAGCCGGCGGCGGCGGCGGTGCGCGAGTTCTTCGGCTCGTCGCAGCTGTCGCAGTTCATGGACCAGACCAACCCGCTGTCGGAAATCACCCATAAGCGCCGCCTGTCGGCGCTTGGCCCGGGCGGTCTGACCCGCGAGCGGGCGGGCTTCGAGGTCCGCGACATCCATCCCACGCATTACGGCCGCATCTGCCCGATCGAGACGCCGGAAGGCCCGAATATCGGTCTGATCAACAGCCTGGCCACCTATGCGCGGGTGAACAAATACGGCTTCATCGAAAGCCCCTATCGTAAGGTGGTCGACGGCCGCGTCACCGACGAGGGCGTGTACCTCTCGGCGATGGAAGAGGGCCGCTACACCATCGCGCAGGCCAATGCCGATCTCGATGCCGAAGGCCGCTTCATCAACGAGCTGGTGACCTGCCGCGAGATGGGCGAGTTCGTGATGTCGCCGCGCGAGCAGATCACCCATATCGACGTGTCGCCGAAGCAGCTGGTTTCGGTTGCGGCCTCGCTGATCCCGTTCCTTGAGAACGACGACGCGAACCGCGCGCTGATGGGCTCGAACATGCAGCGTCAGGCGGTGCCGCTGGTCCGTGCCGAGGCGCCGCTGGTCGGCACCGGCATCGAGCCGGTGGTGGCACGCGACTCGGGCGTGGCGCTGGCCGCAAAGCGCGGCGGCGTGGTCGACCAGGTCGACGCCACCCGCATCGTGATCCGCGTGACCGACGGCGACGGCGCCACCAACGGCGTCGACATCTACAAGCTGTCGAAGTTCCAGCGGTCGAACCAGAACACCTGCATCAACCAGCGTCCGCTGGTGAAGGTGGGTGACCGGATCCAGGCCGGCGACATCATCGCCGACGGCCCGTCGACCGAGCTGGGCGACCTCGCCCTCGGCCGGAACGTGCTCGTCGCGTTCATGCCGTGGATGGGCTACAACTTCGAGGACTCGATCCTCATCTCGGAACGCATTGTCTCGGACGACGTGTTCACCTCGATCCATATCGAGGAATTCGAGGTGATGGCCCGCGACACGAAGCTGGGACCTGAGGAAATCACCCGCGACATCCCGAATGTCGGTGAGGAAGGCCTCCGCAATCTCGACGAGGCCGGCATCACCTATATCGGTGCCGAGGTGAAGGCGGGCGACATTCTGGTCGGCAAGGTCACGCCGAAGGGCGAAAGCCCGATGACGCCGGAAGAGAAGCTGCTCCGCGCCATTTTCGGCGAGAAGGCCGCGAATGTTCGCGACACCTCGCTGCGCGTGCCGCCGGGTGTGACCGGCACCGTCGTCGAAGTGCGGGTGTTCTCGCGCCGCGGCGTCGACAAGGACCAGCGCGCCCTGGCGATCGAGCGGGAAGAGATCGACCGTCTGGCCAAGGACCGCGACGACGAGCGCGCGATCCTGGAGCGCAACGCCTATCGCCAGCTCCGCGACCTGCTCGACGGTCAGAAGATCGTCGGCGGCCCGCGCGGCATCAAGGCGGGCGAGGTGGTGACCGACGAGGTGCTCTCGTCCTTCACCCGCGGTCAGTGGTGGCAGATCGCCATCGCCGACGAGGCGCGCATGGCCGATATCGAAGCGGTGAAGAAGCAGCTCGACCAGCGGGTCGATCAGCTTCAGAAGCGCTTCGAGAACAAGGTCGAGAAGCTGCAGCGCGGCGACGAGCTGCCGCCCGGCGTGCTCAAGATGGTCAAGGTCTTCATCGCCGTGAAGCGCAAGCTTCAGCCGGGCGACAAGATGGCCGGCCGTCACGGCAACAAGGGCGTCATCTCGCGGATCATGCCGATCGAGGACATGCCGTATCTGGAAGACGGCGGCAATGTCGACATCGTGCTGAACCCGCTGGGCGTGCCGAGCCGCATGAATGTCGGGCAGATCCTCGAGACGCATCTGGGCTGGGCCTCGGCCGGGCTCGGCCGCAAGATCGGCAAGATCGTCGAGGAGCTGGATCGCGGCAAGACCATGGAGGACCTGCGTGCCTATCTGCGTCAGGTCTATGAGCGGGAAGACGACTGCCGCGAGATCGACGCGATGTCGGATGCCGAGGTGCTGGAGCTGGCGCGCAATCTGAAGCGCGGCGTGCCGATGGCGACCCCGGTCTTCGACGGTGCCAACGAAGGCGACGTCGTGCGCATGCTCGAAGAAGCCGGGCTCGACCATTCCGGTCAGGTCCAGCTGATCGACGGCCGCACGGGTGAGCCCTTCGACCGCAAGGTGACCGTGGGCTACATCTACATGCTGAAGCTCCACCACCTGGTCGACGACAAGATCCACGCCCGGTCCATCGGCCCCTACAGCCTGGTCACCCAGCAGCCGCTGGGCGGTAAGGCGCATTTCGGCGGTCAGCGTTTCGGTGAAATGGAGGTGTGGGCGCTCCAGGCCTATGGTGCCGCCTACACGCTGCAGGAAATGCTGACGGTGAAGTCCGACGACGTGTCGGGCCGGACCAAGATCTACGAGGCGATCGTCAAGGGCGACGATACCTTCGAGGCCGGCATTCCCGAGAGCTTCAACGTTCTCGTGAAGGAAATCCAGGCACTCGGCCTCGACGTCGAACTGGTCCGTAACGACTGACGCCATCGGCCCGGCCGATCTCCGGCGCGGCGGATGGATATGGCTGCCATATCCGTCCGCCGCGCCGTCCGCACTCCGCAGACCTTGCGGAAGACGCGCTAAGGGAGAGCGACTTTCCCATGAACAACGACGTGCTCAATCTGTTCGGCTTCGGTTCGGGGGCGCAGTCCTTCGATGCGATCCGCATCTCCATCGCCAGCCCGGAGAAGATCCGGTCGTGGTCGTATGGCGAGGTCAAGAAGCCCGAGACGATCAACTACCGCACGTTCAAGCCGGAGCGCGACGGCCTGTTCTGCGCACGCATTTTCGGTCCGATCAAGGACTACGAATGCCTGTGCGGCAAGTACAAGCGCATGAAGCATCGCGGCATCGTCTGCGAGAAGTGCGGCGTCGAGGTCATTCAGGCCAAGGTGCGTCGTGAACGCATGGGCCATATCGAACTGGCCTCGCCGGTCGCGCATATCTGGTTCCTGAAGTCGCTGCCCTCGCGCATCGGCCTTCTGCTCGACATGACGCTGAAGGACATCGAGCGGGTTCTCTATTTCGAGAACTACGTGGTGATGGAGCCGGGCCTCACACCGCTCAAGCAGCACCAGCTGCTGACGGAAGAGCAGTTCATGCGTGCGCAGGAGGAGTACGGCCCGGACGCCTTCCAGGCGGGTATCGGCGCCGAAGCCATCCGCGACATGCTGAAGCAGCTCGATCTCGATCGCGAGAGCGACGAGATGCGCACCGAGCTGGTCGAGACCTCGTCGGAAGCCAAGCGCAAAAAGCTGGTCAAGCGGCTGAAGCTGCTCGAATCCTTCATCGAGTCCGAGAATCGTCCCGAGTGGATGATCCTGGAAGTCGTGCCCGTCATCCCGCCGGACCTGCGCCCGCTGGTGCCGCTGGACGGTGGCCGCTTCGCGACCTCGGACCTGAACGACCTCTATCGCCGCGTCATCAACCGCAACAACCGCCTGAAGCGTCTGCTCGAACTGCGTGCGCCCGACATCATCGTGCGCAACGAGAAGCGCATGCTGCAGGAAGCGGTGGATGCGCTGTTCGACAACGGCCGTCGCGGCCGCGTCATCACCGGCGCCAACAAGCGTCCGCTGAAGTCGCTGTCCGACATGCTGAAGGGCAAGCAGGGCCGGTTCCGTCAGAACCTGCTCGGCAAGCGCGTCGACTATTCGGGTCGTTCGGTCATCGTGGTGGGCCCGGAGCTGAAGCTCCACCAGTGCGGCCTGCCCAAGAAGATGGCGCTCGAACTCTTCAAGCCGTTCATCTACTCGAAGCTCGAACTCTATGGCCTCGCCACCACCATCAAGGCGGCGAAGCGCATGGTGGAGAAAGAGCGCCCCGAGGTCTGGGACGTGCTCGACGAGGTCATCCGCGAGCATCCGGTGTTCCTGAACCGCGCGCCGACCCTGCATCGCCTCGGCATTCAGGCTTTCGAGCCGGTGCTGATCGAGGGCAAGGCGATCCAGCTGCACCCGCTGGTCTGCGCGGCCTTCAACGCCGACTTCGACGGCGACCAGATGGCGGTGCATGTGCCGCTGTCGATCGAGGCGCAGCTTGAAGCCCGCGTGCTCATGATGTCGACCAACAACATCCTGAGCCCGGCGAACGGCAAGCCGATCATCGTGCCGTCGCAGGACATCGTCCTCGGCCTCTACTACCAGACCCAGATCGGCGAGAACGAGCTGGGCGAGGGCATGGTGTTCGCCGATGTGGGCGAGATCGACCAGGCGCTCGACGCCGGCGTCGTCAGCCTGCATGCCAAGATCCGCTGCCGCTACCGCACGGTGGACGACGACAACAACCCGATCACGGTGATGGTGGATGCGACCCCGGGCCGCATGCTGCTCTCCGAGATCCTGCCGCGGAACCCCAAGATCAAGTTCGACCTGATCAACCGGGTTCTGACCAAGAAAGAGATCACCAACGTCATCGACGCCGTCTACCGCCACTGCGGTCAGAAGGAAACGGTGATCTTCTGCGACCGGCTGATGGCACTCGGCTTCCGCCGTGCGGCGCGCGCCGGCATCTCGTTCGGCAAGGACGACATGATCGTCCCCGACGAGAAGGCGGAGCTGGTGGCCGTCACCACCGAAGAGGTGAAGCAGTACGAGACCCAGTACCAGGAGGGTCTCATCACCAAGGGTGAAAAGTACAACAAGGTCGTCGACGCCTGGGCGAAGTGCACCGACCAGGTCGCGGACGCCATGATGCGCGTCATCTCGGGTCAGGGGCAGGCGGGCATGGCCAAAAGCCCCCGCCACATGAACTCGATCTATATGATGGCCCATTCCGGCGCCCGTGGTTCGGCGGCCCAGATGAAGCAGCTCGCGGGCATGCGCGGCCTGATGGCCAAGCCCTCGGGCGAGATCATCGAGACGCCGATCATCTCGAACTTCAAGGAAGGCCTGTCGGTGCTCGAGTACTTCAACTCGACGCACGGTGCCCGTAAGGGCCTGGCCGACACGGCGCTGAAGACCGCGAACTCGGGTTACCTCACCCGCCGTCTCGTCGACGTGGCGCAGGACTGCGTCATCACCGAAGAGGATTGCGGGACCGAGCAGGGCCTGATGACCCGTGCCGTCATCGACGGCGGCGTGGTGATCGAGACCCTGGCCGATCGCATCCTGGGCCGGACCGCCGCCGAGGCGGTGACCCATCCCACGACCGGCGAGGTCGTGGTCGCTGCCGGCGAGCTGATCGACGAGGCGGTGGTCGAGCGGGTCGACGAGGCCGGCGTCGAAGCCATCCGCATCCGCTCGGTGCTGACCTGCGAGAGCGGCCACGGCGTCTGCGCGGCCTGCTATGGTCGCGATCTGGCACGCGGCACGCGGGTGAATATCGGCGAGGCGGTCGGCGTCATCGCGGCGCAGTCGATCGGCGAGCCGGGCACGCAGCTGACCATGCGGACCTTCCATATCGGCGGTGCGGCGCAGCGCGGCGCGGTCGTCTCCAGCATCGAGGCCAATTACGAAGGCCGCGTGCAGCTGGTGAACCGCAATGTGGTGCGCGACAGCCAGGGTGCCCTGGTCGTCATGTCCCGCAATCTCGAAGTCGTCCTCCTTGCCGAGGACGGTCGCGAGAAGGCGCGGCACAAGGTGCCCTATGGTGGTCGTCTGTTCGTGGACGAGGGCCAGATGGTCACCGCCGGCCAGCGTCTGGCGGACTGGGACCCGTATACGGTGCCGATCATCACCGAAACCAGCGGTGTGGCGCATTACGTCGACCTGGTCGACGGCATCTCGCTGCTGGAACGGATGGACGAGGCCACCGGTATCGCCAACAAGGTGGTCATCGACTGGCGCCAGCAGCCCCGTGGCGCGGATCTGCGCCCGCGGATCACGCTGCGCGACAGCCAGGGCGAGGTCCTGACCCTGCCGAACGGCATGGAAGCCCGCTATTTCATGAGCGTGGATGCCGTGCTGTCGGTGGAGAACGGCCAGCAGGTGAACGCAGGTGACGTTCTGGCGCGTATCCCGCGCGAGAGCAGCAAGACCCGCGACATCACCGGTGGTCTGCCGCGCGTCGCGGAACTGTTCGAGGCCCGCAAGCCCAAGGATCATGCGGTCATCGCCGAGATCCAGGGCAAGGTCGAGTTCGGCCGCGACTACAAGAGCAAGCGCCGCATCCTGATCGTGCCGGACGAGGCGGATCAGGAGCCGCGCGAGTACCTGGTCCCGAAGGGCAAGCACCTGACGGTCCAGGAGGGCGACTATGTCCGCCGCGGCGACCTGCTGATGGACGGCAACCCGGTGCCCCACGACATCCTGCGCGTGCTGGGTGTCGAGGAGCTGGCCTCCTACCTGATCAACGAGATCCAGGAGGTCTACCGGCTGCAGGGCGTGAAGATCAACGACAAGCACATCGAGGTGATCGTTCGCCAGATGCTGCAGAAGGTCGAGATCCTGGATCCGGGCGACACCACCTTCCTGCTCGGCGAGCAGGTCGACCGGTTCGAGTTCGACCAGATCAACGCCAAGGTCCGGCAGCGCAATGCCGAGCGTCTGGCGTCGGAAGGCGGCGAGCGTCAGCCCGACATGCGCGAGGCGAAGGCCGAGCCGGTGCTCCAGGGCATCACCAAGGCCTCGCTGCTGACCCGGTCGTTCATCTCGGCGGCGTCGTTCCAGGAGACCACCCGCGTGCTCACCGAGGCGGCGACCGCCGGCAAGATGGACACGCTGGACGGCCTGAAGGAGAACGTCATCGTCGGCCGGCTGATCCCGGCCGGCACCGGTGCCGCCGTGAACCGGCTGAAGTCGATCGCGGCCAACCGCGACAAGGCCCTGCTCGGCAACGAGGACGGCGACGAGACGGCGCTGGAAAGCTCCGCCGACGTGCCGGGCGCTGCGGAGTAATCCTGCAGGCCAGGACGCCCCGGACGACACCGCGGCCCTGTTGCTGCCCTTCAAGGGGCAGCAACAGGGCCGTCGGCGTTTCAGGGGAGGCGGGGAGGGGAGGGGCCGGGGCATGCAGATGATGCAGGTCCGCTACCCGCCCCGGAGGTCCGGGCCCTCGCTTTTCGCGGGAATCCTGCAGGATTCCGCAGAGTCCCGCGGGATTCCCCGACAGGCCGGAAACCCTTGCGTGTCAAGCCTTTTGGGGTTGACGGGGGGAGGGGCCACAACTAGTATGCGCGCTCACTTCGGGGGCTGGTGTGCGGACCCCCATGGGCGGGCGCGTCCATGCCGCACGGACATCCGGTCCCCTCCATGCCGTAGGGGCCGGCGAAAACAGCCCCCGGAAGGTAAAGCCTTTCCCGAGCCGGCATTTGTGCCGTTGGCGGGAAAGGGGCTTTGCCCTCCGACGGTTTTTGTGTGGACGCAGGGTCGCAAACCCTGCAGCCCAAGTTTGACGGGATCGATTGGATGCCCACGATCAATCAGCTGATCCGCAAGCCGCGCCTCGCGCCGGTGGATCGCAACAAGGTGCCGGCCCTCGAGGCGTGCCCCCAGAAGCGTGGTGTCTGCACCCGCGTGTACACGACCACCCCGAAGAAGCCGAACTCGGCGCTTCGTAAGGTCGCCCGCGTGCGTCTGACCAACAGCTTCGAAGTCACCAGCTACATTCCGGGCGAAGGTCACAACCTTCAGGAGCACTCGGTGGTGCTGATCCGTGGCGGCCGCGTGAAGGACCTTCCGGGCGTGCGCTACCACATCCTCCGCGGCACGCTGGACACCCAGGGCGTCAAGAACCGTCGTCAGCGTCGTTCGAAGTACGGCGCCAAGCGGCCGAAGTGATCCGGCCGTCAAGGAGAGGTTGATCCATGTCCCGTCGTCATGCCGCTGAAAAGCGCCAGGTTCTCCCGGATCCGAAGTTCGGCGATGCCATCGTCAGCAAGTTCATGAACGTGCTGATGTATGATGGCAAGAAGTCGGTCGCGGAAGCGATCGTCTACGGCGCCTTCGATCTGATCGAGCAGAAGACCCGTCAGGAAGGCCTCCGCGTCTTCCACGAGGCGCTCGAGAACGTGCGCCCGGCGGTCGAGGTGAAGAGCCGCCGCGTCGGTGGTGCCACCTATCAGGTCCCGGTCGAGGTCCGCCCCGATCGCGCCCAGGCCCTGGCCATCCGCTGGCTGATCACCGCCGCCCGGAACCGTTCCGAGAACACGGCGGTGGAGCGTCTGGCCGGCGAACTGCTCGATGCCGCGCAGAGCCGTGGCACCGCAATCAAGAAGCGTGAAGACACCCACCGCATGGCGGACGCCAACAAGGCGTTCTCGCACTATCGCTGGTAACGGGTCGGCCGTCTCTTAGAAACCCCAGCTTCCTGGACGCGAACATGGCACGCACGACGCCCATCGAGGCCTACCGCAACATCGGCATCATGGCGCACATCGATGCCGGTAAGACGACGACGACCGAGCGCATCCTCTATTACACCGGCCGGTCCCACAAGATCGGTGAGGTGCACGAGGGTGCGGCCACGATGGACTGGATGGAGCAGGAGCAGGAGCGCGGCATCACCATCACGTCGGCCGCGACGACCTGCTTCTGGAACAACCACCGCATCAACATCATCGACACCCCGGGCCACGTCGACTTCACCATCGAGGTGGAGCGTTCGCTCCGCGTTCTCGACGGCGCGGTCGCGGTGTTCGACAGTGTCGCGGGCGTCGAGCCCCAGTCGGAGACGGTGTGGCGTCAGGCGGACAAGTACCGCGTGCCGCGCATCTGCTTCGTCAACAAGATGGACCGCATGGGCGCCAACTTCTACCGCTGCGTCGACATGATGGTCGACCGGCTGGGCGCCAACCCGCTGGTTCTGAGCCTGCCGATCGGCTCCGAGTCGGAATATGTCGGCATCGTCGACCTGGTGAAGATGAAGGCGGTCGTCTGGAAGGACGAGAGCCTCGGCGCCGAGTTCGAAGAGCGTGACATCCCGGCCGATCTCGCCGACCGCGCCGAAGAGTACCGCCAGAAGCTGGTCGAGACGGCCGTCGAGGCCGACGACGAGGTGATGGAGGCCTATCTCGAAGGCAACGAGCCGGACGTCGCCACCCTGAAGCGCTGCATCCGCAAGGGCACTCTGGCGCGTCAGTTCGTCCCCGTGATCAACGGTTCGGCGTTCAAGAACAAGGGCGTGCAGCCCCTGCTCGACGCTGTGATCGACTTCCTGCCCTCGCCGGTCGATGTCCCCTCCGTCCGCGGCACCGCCGTCGACGATCCGGAGACCACGCTGGTCCGCGAGAGCAAGGACGAGGCGCCCTTCTCGGCGCTGGCCTTCAAGATCATGTCGGACCCCTTCGTCGGCTCGCTGACCTATATCCGTGTCTATTCGGGTGTGGTCGAGAGCGGCTCCTACGTGCTGAACACCGTGAAGGGTGATCGCGAGCGCGTCGGCCGCATGCTGCTGATGCATGCGAACAGCCGCGAAGACGTCAAGGAAGCCCGCGCCGGCGATATCGTGGCGCTCTGCGGCATGAAGGGCACCACCACCGGTGACACCCTCTGCGCCTCGGATGCCAAGATCATCCTGGAGCGCATGGAGTTCCCGGATCCGGTGATCGAGGTCGCGGTCGAGCCGAAGACCAAGAGCGACCAGGAGAAGATGGGCCTCGCCCTGTCGCGTCTGGCGCAGGAGGATCCGTCCTTCCGCGTGTCGACCGACGAGGAAAGCGGCCAGACCGTGATCAAGGGCATGGGCGAGCTCCATCTCGAGATCATCGTCGATCGCATGCGCCGCGAGTTCAAGGTCGAGGCGAATGTCGGTCAGCCGCAGGTGGCCTATCGCGAGCGCTTCGGCCAGGCGGTCGAGGTCGACTACACCCACAAGAAGCAGACCGGCGGTTCGGGCCAGTTCGCGCGGGTGAAGCTGAAGTTCGAGCCCGTCGAGGGCGAGGAAGGCTTCGCGTTCGAGAACAAGGTCGTCGGCGGCTCGGTTCCGCGCGAATACGTCCCCGGCGTTCAGAAGGGCATCGAGTCCTGCCTGGGCAACGGCGTGATCGCGGGTTTCCCGGTGGTGAACCTCAAGGCCGAACTGATCGACGGCGCCTATCACGACGTCGACAGCTCGGTGCTCGCCTTCGAAATCGCGTCGCGTGCTGCGTTCCGCGAGGCCATGGGCAAGAGCCGTCCGGTCCTCCTCGAGCCGATCATGAAGGTCGAGGTCGTCACTCCGGACGAGTACATGGGCGACATCATCGGCGACCTGAACAGCCGCCGTGGTCAGGTGAGCAGCATGGACAGCCGCGGCAACGCCCGCGTCGTGAACGCCATGGTGCCGCTGGCCAGCATGTTCGGCTACGTCAACCAGCTGCGCTCGATGTCCCAGGGCCGCGCCCAGTACACGATGCAGTTCGACCATTACGAGCCGGTTCCGCAGCATCTGGCGGACGAGGTCAAGGCGAAGTACGCGGGCTGATCCGCGGATCGACGACCGGTTTGAAAAACGTTTGGAAAGACGGAGGCGAGAGCCATGGGTAAGGAAAAGTTCGAGCGCAGCAAGCCGCACGTGAACATCGGCACGATCGGTCACGTGGACCATGGCAAGACGACGCTGACGGCTGCGATCACG
>NZ_NYWI01000045.1:0-34007 GCF_002684955.1 Tistrella sp.
CGTCGCCGTCTACGCCGTCGCCAAGGCTCGAAAACCCTTCGTGCCAAAGCTCGCCGACTGAAAAAAGCGCTTGCTCAGCGTGACGGTATCTCATGGCGCCGCCTCTTCGATGTCGAGCGGCACGACCCGGTCGTCCAGGCCGAGGGCCAGATGGGTGGCGGTGACGACCATGCCGCCCTGGTCGAGATGATCGCCGATCAGCCGGGCGACCAGCGCCTGACCGTCGCGGTCGAGTGCTGTGGTGGGTTCGTCCAGCACCCAGAGCGGACGCCGGGCGAGCAGCAGGCGGGCGAGGGCCAGGCGCCGGCGCTGGCCGGCCGAAAGTACCCGCACCGGCAGCTCGGCCAGATGCGGGATGTCCAGGGCCTCCAGCGCTTCGGCCACCCGTGCCGCCCGCAGCGGCCGCGGCACGCCCAGGATCGCTGCCCAGTGCCTGAGATCGGCGCCGGCCGCGAGTTCGGCGGCGATGCCGTCGCGATGGCCCAGATAGTGGAGCCGTTCCCGCCAGGGGATGTCGTGATCCTCGCGATCGACGCCGTTCCAGAGCACCTGCCCCGCATCGGCGCGCACGAAGCCCGCCAGGATACGCAACAGCGTCGATTTGCCGGCGCCGTTGCGGCCGGTGACGACCAGCGCATGGCCGGCCTCCAGCTCCGCATCCAGGCCGATGAAGATCGGCCGGTCGCCGCGGAAGCATGCCAGCTCTTGCAGCGTCAGCCGGTCTGGGGTCTCATCCAGCGGGTCCGTGGTCACGCGATCCTCATGAAACGGCCTCGGTCGACGGCTTCCGGGCTTGCCTTCGGGGCGCCACAATGCATAGACCAAAGGGCGCTTTGCGAAAAGGCCGGGATCCGATCCAGATGGCAAAGACGACAGGAGGACAGATGGCGGAGCGGACGATCGGCGCATGATCCTGTCCAGCTTCCTCGCGGGCATCGGCATCGGTCTGGTGGTCGCGGCCCCGGTGGGGCCGGCGGCGGTGATGGTGATCGGGCGCAGCCTGGACCGCGGCTGGCGGGTGGGCTTCGTGACCGGCCTGGGCGTCGTGCTGGCCGATCTGGTCTATGCCGGCATCGCCGTGGCGGGGCTCGGCTGGATCGAGCAGATCTATGCCTTCGAGCGGCCCTTGCAGCTGTTCGCGGGCCTGCTGCTGCTGATCATGGGGCTGGTGACCGCGACCGGCGCGCTCAGCCGCGACGGCGGCCAGATCACCGCCTTGCCCAACCCGACCTATCACGGTCGCAACCGGGTGATCGCCGCCTGTTCCGGCTGCATCGCCACTTTCGCGCTCACCATCGTCAACCCGACGGCGGTTGCGGCCTTCCTTGCCCTGTTCGCGACCCTCGGCCGCTTCGCGGAAGACAAGATCCCGCTTCTGGGCGGCATTGCGGCGGGTGGCGCATTGTGGTGGGCGGGTCTTGCCTGGGGCGCTGCCCATGCCGGCCGCAAACTCGCGCCGCGCTGGCCGATGCGCATCAAGCGCGGCGCCGGTGCCGTGCTGGCGGCGATCGGCGCCGGCGTGCTGGTCTATACCGGGATCGACTACTGGTCCTGACTGGTCCTGACGCGGGCGGACATGCCCTCAGAAATAGTCGGGATGGCGCTCCATGATCCGGGCGACGGCGCTGAGCGTGCCCGAAAGATGGCCGCGCACCGCCTCTTCCACGCCGGCTGCATCGCCTGCATCGATCCGGTCCAGGATGCGGCCGTGATAGTCCAGAATGCCCTGGGCCTTGCCCGGATCGACCAGGTTCAGCGCGCGCAGCCGGTCGATATGGCCGGACCGTTCGGCGATCATGTACCAGAGATCGGGATGGCCGACGGCGTCGTAGAGCGCCAGATGGAAATGCCGGTCCAGGATGGAGAACCGCTCGATATCCCCATCGGCGAAGGCCTGGCCCTGCAGATGCAGCAGGCGACGGGCATAGGCCGTCAAGTCCGCCGGTATCTGGTGGCGGGCGATGGTCTTGGCGACCTCGATCTCGATCGCGAGCCGCAGGAACTGGGTCTCGCGGGCATGGGCGATATCGATCTTGGCAACCACCGTGCGCGACTGGGGGAAGATCTCGACCAGCTTCTCCCGCTCCAGCCTGAGGAAGGCGTCCCGCACCGGCGTCTGGCTGACGGCATATTCCTCGGCAAGCTGGGTGCGCGACAGCAGGGCCCCCGGCTTCAGCTCCAGGTCGATGATCCGGCGCCTGAGTGCGGCATAGATGCCCTGCGACGCCAGCGGCCGCCGGTCCAGATCGGCCAGCGTGGCGATGTCGGTGAAGTCGGGCAGGACGGATCGCCTGGGGGACATGGGCGGCGGGCTCCCTGAAGCACTCTCTTCCCGGACCATATCAGATGTTGCGTCAGGGCAACTAATATATTAGTGCTTTTGTCAACGAGGTGATCAAACCCTCGATGCCCAGGGAGGATATGGAATGCGCCCGACGATCACGGCCCTTGCGGGCCTGGTGGCCTGCGCCTTCGTGGCACCGGCCACGGCCGCGACCTATACCGTCCAGACGTCGTTCAATGCCGGCGACTTCTCGACTCAGTACCTCACCGAACACTGGTTGCCGAAGATCGCCGAGATGACCGGCGGCCGGGTGGAAATCGCCCTCACGCCCAACGGATCGGTGGTGCCGGCCAAGGAGACGCCCCATGCCGTCGGGCTGGGCGTGATCGATGGCGACTGGACCTCGGTCAACTATTTTTCGTGGCTGGAGCCCGCCTTCGCCATCCTGGGCGATCTGATCTCGGGTTACGACACGCCGCAGCAGATGGCCGGTTTCTGCGAAAACGGCCCCGGCGAAGCGGTCTGGCAGAAGGCGCTGGACGAGGTTTCCGACGGCGAGGCGCATCTGGTCGGCTGCGCGCCTTACAGCCGCGAGGCCCTGCCGGCGCGGGTGCCGATCCGGACCTTCGACGACCTGAAGGGCAAGAAGATCCGGGCGCCCGAGGGGCTGGCCTCCGCCGTGTTCCAGGCGGCCGGCGCAAGCCCGGTCTCCATTCCGTTCTCGGAAGTCTATGGTGCGCTTGAAAAGGGCATCGTCGATGCCGCCGACGCCTCGGCCTATGTCAACAATGCCAGCACCGGGCTGAACGACGTCGCGCGCTATCCGCTCTATCCCGGCATCCATTCGATGCCGTCGATGCAGCTCTCGTTCAATCGCGAGAAATGAGAAGCCCTTTCCGAGGCCGACCGGATGGCGCTGCGGGACTGGTTCTACATGGCTATGGCCGATCTGACCCGGGTGGTCGCCGAACAGGATGCGGCGCTGGCCGCGAAGGATGCCGCCGCCGGCAAGGTCGAGGTTATCGACTGGGCCCAGACCGACCGCGACAGGCTGCGTGATGTGGCTCGCATCGAATGGGAGAAGTTCGCCGCCAAGGGGCCGCTCGCCAAGGAGGCCCTGGACGCCAACCTGGCCTATATGAAGCAGATCGGCCTGCTGAAGTGATCGCCGGCCGGTCGCGGTGTCGCCCTGGCGGTGCCGCGACCGGCCTGGAGTGGGTTCCGTCAGCGGGAGGCCCGATGAGACGGTTCTTCGCCTGCTGCGCCGCGGCCATGGACCGGGTGAGCGTCTTCACCGGCCAGGCCTGTGCGTCGCTGCTCTTCGCCTGCATCGCCTTCTCGGCTCTGGAGGTGGTGATGCGCTACGGCTTCGATCACCCCACAAGCTGGTCGATCGAGGTGACCATGGCGCTCTGTGCCACGGCCTGGGTGCTCTCGGTCGGCTATGTCACCGAGCGCAACCGCCACATCTCGATCACCATGCTCGAAATTCTGGTCGGCCCGAAGCTCTGGCGCTGTTTCCGCCTGATCCAGATCCTGGTGTCGATCGGCGCCGTAACCGGCCTGATCCTGGCGATCTGGAGCCCGGCCATGCGGGTGATCGCGCGGCCGGAATATTCCGGCACGGCGCTCAATTCCATCCAGCCCAGCTACCTCAAGGTCGTGCTGCTGGCGGGGTGCGTGCTCTATGTCGCGCAGCTCTTCGCCAACCTGATCCGCTGGTTCCAGGGGACCGAGAAGGAAGACGGCGGTGGGCATTGAGATCATCACCATTCTGATCGTCCTGGGCCTGCTGGCCCTGATGGCGATCGGCATTCCGCTCGGCGTCACCACGCTTACGGTGTCGCTGGTGACGGCGGTGCTCTATTTCGGTGAACGCGCCGGCTTCTTCATCGTTTCGGCCAATGTCACCGAGGTCCTGCACAAATACGAACTGATCGCGGTGCCCTTCTTCGTGTTCATGGCCAATGTGCTGGAACGATCGGGGATCGCGCATACGCTGTTCGAAAGCATGGCGATCCTGGGTGGGCGTTTCCGCGGCTCGGTCGCCGTACAGACCACGGTGGTGGCCGTTGTCCTGGCCGCGATGAGCGGCATCATGGGCGGCGAAATCGTGATGCTGGGGCTGATCGCCCTGCCGCAGATGCTGCGTCTCGGCTATGACCGCAAGATGTCGATCGGCATCATCTGTGCGGCCGGCGCGCTGGCGACCCTGATCCCGCCCTCGGTGGTGCTGATCGTCTACGGCCTGGCCGCCCAGGTCTCGATCACGAAGCTGTTCGCGGCCTCGGCCGTGCCGGGGCTGCTGCTCGCCTCGCTGTTCATCGCCTATGTGCTGGTGCGGGTGCGGCTCAACCCGTCGCTGGCGCCGATCTACGACATCCCCGAAACCGGCCTGCCCTTCGTGCAGCGGCTGCGTTTTCTGAACGGCGCCATCCTGCCGGCCGTGCTGATCATGGCGGTGCTGGGGGTCATCTACAGCGGCGTCGCCACGGTGACCGAGGCGGCGGCGATCGGTGCGGTCGGATCGCTCGTGGTCGCCGCGGTGCGGGGCGAGCTGTCCTGGACCATGGCCCGCGACGCCATGCGGCGCACGGCACTGACGGTCGGTTCGATCATCTGGCTGGTGCTGGGGGCGGTGTCGCTGATCGGCATCTACAACCGGATCGGCGGCGGCGACTTCCTGCGCGGCATGCTCACCTCGCTCGACATCGCGCCGATCTGGGTGATCGTGGTGATGATGGCGATCGTGATGGTGCTGGGCACCTTCCTTGAATGGATCGCCATCCTGTTCATCACCGTGCCGATCTTCGCCCCCGTGGTTCAGGATCTGGGCTACGACCCGGTCTGGTTCGGCGTGCTGTTCGCGATGAACATCCAGATCTACTACCTGTCGCCGCCCTTCGGGCCGGCCTGTTTCTTTCTGAAATCGGTGGCGCCCAAGGATGTCGAACTGCAGGAGATCTTTGCCGCGGTGATGCCGTTCATCGCCCTGCAGGCGGTAGGCCTGCTGCTGGTGCTGGCCTTCCCCGACATCGCCCTCTGGCTGCCCTCGCTGGTGGAATGAGGAGGCATCAATGCGACCCGACGACCCGATCCAGGACCAGGACGAGGCGGTGACCGCCGCCGATTTTGCCGCGGAAGAGGCGGCCGACGGCTTCGATTTCGGCAACTGGCCGGAAATTGCCGGCGGCCTCGCCGCTGCTGCCCTCACCTGGCTGATTTTCGCCTTTACCGGATGACCCCCATGACCAGGACCTATGACGAGCTGCGCTCGGCGCGCTGGTTCGCGCCCGACAATTTCCGCGGCTTCGGGCACCGCTCCCGAACCCTGCAGATGGGCTATGACGAGCAGGACTGGGCAGGCAAGCCGGTGGTGGCGATCCTGAACACCTGGTCCGACATCAATCCCTGCCACCAGCATTTCAGGCAGCGCGTCGACGACGTGAAGCGCGGCGTGTTCCAGGCCGGCGGCTTCCCGATCGAGCTGCCGGCCCTGTCGGTCAGCGAGAATTACGTCAAGCCGACGACGATGCTCTATCGCAACATGCTGGCGATGGAGACCGAGGAGCTGATCCGCTCCCACCCGGTCGACGGCGTGGTGCTGATGGGCGGCTGCGACAAGACCACCCCCGGCCTGGTGATGGGCGCGATCTCGGCCGGCCTGCCTGCGATCTATCTGCCGGCCGGGCCGATGCTGCGCGGCAATTGGGAAGGGCGCACCCTGGGCTCCGGCTCGGATGCGTTCAAGTACTGGGACGAACGCCGCGCCGGCACCATCACCGAGGCGCAGTGGAAGGGCATGGAGCGGGGCATCGCACGCTCTTACGGTCATTGCATGACCATGGGCACGGCGTCGACCATGACGGCGATCGCCGAGGCGCTTGGGTTGACGCTGCCGGGCGCCTCGTCCATTCCGGCCGCCGATTCCAACCACATCCGCATGTCGGCCGATTGCGGGCGGCGGATCGTGGGCATGATCTGGGAGGATCTGACCCCGGCCAGGATCCTGACGGCGGCGGCCTTCGACAATGCGGTGACCGTCGCCATGGCCACCGGCTGCTCGACCAATGCGGTGGTGCATCTGATCGCCATGGCCCGGCGGGCCGGGGTCGATCTCACCCTCGACGACCTGGATGCCAAAAGCCGGGTGACCCCGGTGATCGCCAATATCCGCCCGGCCGGATCCACCTATCTGATGGAGGATTTCTTCTATGCGGGCGGCCTGCGGGCGCTGATGGCGCGGCTGGGCGACCGGTTGCATCGCGACTGTCTGACCGTGACCGGGCGCACGCTGGGCGAGGGGATCGAAGGCGCCGAGGTCTGGAACGACGACGTCATCCGCACGGTCGACAACCCGATCTACAACGAGGGGTCGCTCGCGGTGCTGAAGGGCAACCTCGCCCCCGACGGTGCGGTGATCAAGCCGGTGGCCTGCGATCCCAGATTCCTGGTCCATGAAGGGCCGGCCATGGTCTTCGACAGCTATCCCGAGCTGAAGGAAAAGCTGGACGACGAGGATTGGGACATCACCCCCGATGCCGTGCTGGTGCTGCGCAATGCCGGCCCCAAGGGCGGACCGGGCATGCCCGAATGGGGCATGATTCCGATGCCCAAGGCGCTGCTGAAACAGGGCTGCCGCGACATGGTCCGGCTGTCGGATGCCCGGATGTCGGGCACCTCGTTCGGTGCCTGCGTGCTGCATGTGGCGCCGGAAGCCTATGTCGGCGGCCCGCTCGCCCTGTTGCGGACCGGCGATATCGTGCGCCTCGACGTGCCCGGCCGCCGGCTGGACATGCTGGTCGACGACGACGAGATCGCCCGGCGCCGGGCGGCCTGGACCCCGCCGCCGCCGCGCTTCCACCGGGGCTGGGGCTGGATGTTCACCAACCACATCCAGCAGGCAGATAAGGGCTGCGATTTCGACTATCTGGAGACGTCCTTCGGGGCGCCCGTCGACGAACCCGTGATCTATTGAAGGCAGGCCGCCAGATGACCGGACACCCGCTGAAGGACGAGACGCGCGCAAAGTTTGCCCGCGTTTCGACCGCCTCGCTCGCGACCGCGCTGTTCAAGCGCGGCCTGCGCAATCAGTTCATCCAGGGCGCTTTGCCGGTGGCCTGGAAGGGGCGGAGCATGGTCGGCCCGGCCTTTACGCTCCGCTACATCCCGGCGCGGGAGGATCGCAACCCGATCACGGTCTTCCGCGATCCGGAGCACAAGCAGCGTGTGGCGGTGGAGCCCTGCCCGCCGGGCCATGTGCTGGTGATCGATGCCCGCAAGGATGCCCGTGCCGCCTCGGCCGGTTCGATCCTGGTCACCCGGCTGGAAATGCGCGGCTGCGCCGGCATCGTCACCGATGGCGGCTTCCGCGATGCCGAGGGGATCGGCCGGCTGGTCATGCCGGCCTATCACGCCCGCCCCTCGGCCCCCACCAACCTTACTTTGCACGAGGCGATCGAGATCAACGGGCCGATTGCCTGCGGCGATGTCGCAGTCTTCCCCGACGACGTGCTGGTCGGCGATGCCGACGGCGTGATGGTGATCCCGGCCCATCTTGCCGACGAACTGGCGGCGGAATGCACCGCCATGGAGAGCTACGAGGATTTCGTGCTGGAGCGGGTGAAAGATGGGGCCCCGATCATCGGTCTCTATCCGGCGACGCAGCAGACGGCGCTCGACGCCTATGAAGACTGGCGCCGCAAGACCGGACGATGAGCCGGATCAGGCGCTGAATGGGGTCCCGACGAACGACGAAAGATCCCGGGCCAAAAAAACGCGGGGCCCGGCCCGGGGCCGGCCCCGCGAGATGCTCTGCGGGAGGGCAGAAAAGAAGGCTGTCGGGCAGTCAGTCGAAGACGCGGGCGTCCTCGATCACCTTGCCGTCGGCGGGCAGGGCGCCCGGATTGACCAGTTCCACTTCGGCGCGGAGATTGGCTGCCGTGCGGAACGCATCGGCCAGACGGCCGGCAAGACCATCGGCATCGGTTTGCGGCACTTCGCAGCGCAGCACCAGCGTGTCCCGCCCGTCCGGATTGGTCACCACCAGCCGGGCCCGGGAGATGCCGCCCACCGCCTTCAGGGCCTGCGCAACCTGGCCCGGATGGACGAACATGCCGCGGATCTTGGTCGTCTGATTTGCGCGGCCCAGCCAGCCGCGCAACCGCATTCCGGTGCGCCCGCAGGGGCTGGTGCCAGGCATGAAGGCCGACAGATCGCCGGTGGCGAAACGGATCAGTGGATAGGTTCCGTTGAAGGTGGTCACCACCACTTCGCCGATTTCGCCTTCAGGCACGGGATCGCCGGTGCCGGGACGCACGATCTCTACGATCAGGTCTTCGTCGACCACCATGCCTTCCGAGGTCGGCCCTTCATAGGCGATCTGCCCCAGATCCGCCGTCACATAGACCTGCCCTACGACGACCCCACGCCGGTCCAGATCCTGACGGAGGGCCTGGGTCAGCGCTTCGCCGGACACCAGGGCCTTCACGATGCTCGGCGCCTGACCCGCTTCCTCCTGCCGCTCCAGCAGCAGCTTCAGGAACGAGGGCATGCCGGTAAAGGCCGTGGGCTTCAGCTGGGCGATCGCCGCCAGCTGCTGATCGGTGTTGCCGCCGCCGGCGGGGATGACCGCACAGCCGATGGTGCGGGCACCGGTGTCGAACATCCACCCCCCCGGGGTGAAGTGATAGGACAGCGTGTTGTGAACGATGTCACCGGGCCGGAAGCCGGCCGCCCAGCAGGCGCGGGCGAAGCGGAACGGATCCGTGCCGGCTTCCTGCGGGTCATAGATCGGCCCCGGCGACATGAAGATGTGGTCAAGCCGACCGGGCGCCACGGTATTGAGCCCGCCGAAGGGCGGTTCTGCGGCCTGCAATGGCGTCAGTTCGGATTTGCGCAGCACGGGCAGGGCGGCCAGGGCGGCGCGATCCCGGATCGCGGGGGCGTCCACTTCCGCCAGCAGTCGTGCCAGCGCCGGCGCCTTGGCCTTGGCGAGGGCGATCTGCGCCGGCAGCCGTGCGAACAGACCCGCCTCCCGCCGCTCGGGATCCATGGTCTCACGGTCGTCGTAATAGATACTGTCGGTCATCGTCCTGTACCGGATGCGGGGGCGCGGCGGTGCGCCCGTCGGTGTCGGGGTCGGGGGCGGCGGTGGGGACCGCGGTGACTCAGAGCCAGCGCTTGCGACGCTTGAACGACTTGATCGACTTGAACGATTTGCGTTCGCCGTCGCCGGTGCCGAGGTAAAATTCCTTCACGTCCTCGTTGCCCATCAGGTCGTCACGGCTGCCGTCGAGCACGATCTTGCCGTTTTCCATGATGTAGCCGTAAGAGGCGTGCTTGAGCGCCTGCCGGGCATTCTGTTCGACCAGCAGAATGGTCATGCCCTGCTCTTCATTGATCTGCTTGATGATCGAGAAGACTTCCTTCACCAGCAGCGGTGACAGGCCCATCGACGGTTCGTCCATCAGGATCAGCTTGGGGCGCGCCATCATGGCGCGGCCGATCGCCAGCATCTGCTGTTCGCCGCCCGACAGATAACCGGAAAGCCCGGTACGTTCCTTGAGCCGCGGGAAATAGTGGTAGACCATCTCGATATCGGCCTTCACGCCGCTGTCGCGGCGGGTATAGGCACCCAGGCGCAGGTTCTCGGCGACGGTCATGTCTTCGACGACCCGCCGGCCTTCCATCACCTGAAACAGGCCGCGCTTGACGATATCCTGTGGCTCCAGCCCGCTGATCTTCTCGCCCATGAAGGTGACGTCGCCACGGGTGATTTCCCCGTCCTCGCTTTTCAGCAGGCCCGATATGGCCTTGAGCGTGGTGGATTTCCCGGCCCCGTTGGCGCCGAGCAGGGTCACGATCTGGCCCTGGGGCACGTTCAGGCTGACCCCGTGCAGCACCAGGATCACGTCGTTGTAGACGACCTCGATGTTGTTGACGGTCAGGATCGGCTCGGTGGCCGGCGCGGCGCGGCTGCCCGCCTCGGTGCCGGTGGTTGCGGTCTGGGTCATCGACATCGGAAGGTCTCGTCTGGCGGAGGCATATGGCAGGAGAGTGGCCCGCCTGCCGCGGCTGCGCGGCAGGCGGGCAGGGCGATTACCAGCCCAGCCACTCGGGGCGGCGCTCGATCTTCGTCTCGGCCAGACGCTTCATCGAGAACTTCCCGTCGTTATAGGCCGCCTGATAGACGTACATGTCGACGGTGCCGCGATGGTCCTCAGGGGTCCAGGTCGAGGGGAAGCAGACGCCGTCCAGCCCGGCCGGCACCCAGTCAGCCTTCTGGTAGAAGCCCTGCCGGATGTTCGGACCGGTCAGCCCGCCGTTCTTGTCGGCCCATTCCAGGGCCTCCTTCAGATAGAAGGCGGTGCAGATGCCGCGGGTGTAGTGCACCGGCTTGTAGTCGTCGCCGCCGGCGATCTCGCGGACCAGCTTCATGCCCGGCTCGTCGTCATTCCAGGTCGCAGCACCGACCACCCAGACCACGCCGTTGGAGGCGGTGCCGGCGGCTTCCGCCGCACTCTCGTCAAAGCCCCAGATATTGGCCATAAACTGGGCCTCGACGCCCACCGTCTCGCAGCTCTTGAGCAGGGAGATGTTCGATCCGGCGGTGTTGCCGAGATAGGCGTAATTGGCGCCCGACTGCTTCAGCGTCAGGCACTGCGCCTTGAAGTCCGCCGGAGCCAGGGAGTACTGGATCGCCGGCAGAACCTCGAAGCCCAGCTCCTTGGCATATTCCTCACCGGCCTTGCGCGCGGCGTTGGGATAGGGATGGTTGTCGCCCATGTGGACGTATTTCGGCGTGCCCTGACCGCCCTTCTTCTTCCAGTCTTCGAGCGCCCACTGCAGCATGCCGCGCAGGCCGTCGGAATAGGACACGTTGTAGAAGAAGTTGTAAGGGGTCGCCGCCTTGCTGGTCTTGCCGGTCGGGTCGGTCAGATGGGCGGAGTAGGAGCCGGAGATATAGGGCATCTCGTCCTTGACCAGGAAGCCGACCAGGGCTTCGGTATCGGCGGTCCCCCAGCCGGCGATCGCGACGGCGCCGAATTCCGACACCCAGCGCTTATAGGCGGCGATGGCCCGCGGCGCCTGGTAGGAATAGTCCACGGTGTCGTAGACGATCTTCTTACCGTTCACGCCGCCATGCGCGTTGATCCAGTCGAAGGCTGCCGCCTTTCCCTCGGAGAAGGGCTTGCTCACCGTCGACGTGGCGCCGGTGAAGTCGACCAGATTGCCGATCTTGACGTCGTCGGCCAGTGCAGCGGTGGCGGTACCGGCGATCAGCACGGCGGCAAGGGCGCCGCTCAGAGTCTTCATGGGCATGTGTCTCTCCCTGATGAAGCAACGCTTCTTTCTTGGTTGGCTGCGACCTTTGCCGTCTGCAGATGGGTCGGGCGAAGGTCATGCGCGCCTTGCGCGGGTTTCGGTGCCGCCGACGGCTGCGCACCGCCGCCCCGCGGGCGGGGGTGAGGGTCAGTACGAGAACGGATAGAGTTTCCAGTAGGCCTTGATCTGCCGCCAGCGATGGGCAAGCCCGTCGGGTTCGAAAATCAGGAACAGCACGATCACAAGCCCGATCGCCGCTTCCTTCATGAACACGACGTTGTTCATGAACGAGGCACCGATCAGTCCGATGCCGTCCGCCCAGGCCACCGCCCCTTCCAGAACCTCGGGCAGGAGAACCATGAAGGCCGTGCCCATCAGCGTCCCCATCACCGAGCCGAGGCCGCCGATGATGATCATGCCGATGAACTGGATGGACAGCAGAATGGTGAAGCTTTCCACCGAGACGAAGCCCAGATAGTGGCCGTAGAGCGCCCCGGCGATACCGGCATAGAAGGAGCTGACGCCGAAGGACATCAGCCGGTACTTGGTCAGGTTGACGCCCATCACCTCGGCCGAGAGGTAGTGGTCGCGCACGGCGACGAAGGCCCGGCCATCGCGTGAGCGCAGCATGTTGGTGGCCAGCAGGAAGCAGATCACCATGAAGAACAGGGCGACATAGTAGAAGTTCTGCTCGCCGTAAGCCTCCCAGCCGAACAGCGAGAAGGACTGGGCAAGCGCCCCCGCCGAGCCGCCGGTAAAAAAGTCCGCGCGCGAAAAGAAGTCCTGCAGGATGAACTGCGAGGCGAGCGTCGCGATCGCGAGATAGAGCCCCTTGATGCGCGCTGCGGGGATACCGACGATCAGACCCACCGCCGTGGTCATGAACCCGGCAAGCGGGATCGCGAGCACGACGGGAACATCATAGGTGTTGTTGAGGAAGGCGGACGAGAAGGCACCGAAGCCGAAGAAGGCGGCATGGCCGAGCGAGATCTGCCCGGTGAAGCCGACCAGGATGTTGAGGCCGAGGGCGGCGATGCCGTAGATCGCGATCGTGATCGCCAGATTCATGTGGTACTGGCTGGCGATCAGCGGGAAGAGGGCTGCAAGGACAAGGCCGAGGATGGCGAAGTTCCGCGACCATTTGGTCGGGAAGATCGTGGTGTCCTTGGCGTAGGAGGTCCGGTAGTCGCCGCAGGGGCGAAGGGACATGCTGCTCATGGTTCCGGCCTCACACGCGCTCGATGTTCTTGGTGCCGAACAGCCCGTAGGGCTTGATCATCAGGATGATGATCAGGACGTAGTAGGGCGCCACGGCATAAAGGTTGCCGATGTGCAGGAACTGGCCGTCGACATACTCCGCCATGTTCTCCAGCACGCCGATGATCAGGCCGCCCACCACCGCGCCGATGATGGAGTCCAGCCCGCCCAGGATCACCGCCGGGAACACCTTGAAGCCGAAGAGCGACAGGCCGGCCGAAACGCCGTTGACGATGCCCACCACCACGCCGGCCAGCGCCGAGACCACCGCCGAGATCGCCCAGGAGATGGCGAACATCTGCTTCACCGAGACGCCCAGCGACTGGGCGACCTGCTGGTTGAAGGCGGTCGCCCGCATGGCGAGACCGATCTTGGAGAATTTGAAGAACCAGGCGAAGAGACCCATGGCGATCAGCGAGATCACCAGGCTCATCACATAGGCGGTCTGGACCTGGAGGCCCAGGATGGTGACCGAGCTGGTCTCGAAGATCGGCGGGAAGGGCTGTACGAACACGCCGAACATCCACTTCATCATCGCCTGGAAGAAGATCGAGAGCCCGATCGTCACCATGATCACCGAGATGATCGGTTCACCGATCAGCGGTCGCAGCACCACCACCTGAAGCAGGATGCCGAACACCACCATGAAGGCGAGGGTGAGGATGAAGGACCAGAAGAAGGGCAGCTGCAGATCGGTCATGATCCACCAGCACACCCAGGCGCCGATCAGCAGGAATTCGCCCTGCGCGAAATTGACGATCTGGGAGGCCTTGTAGATCAGCACGAAACTCATCGCGACGACGCCGTAAAGCGTGCCGACGATCAGTCCATTGACCAGAAGTTGTACGAACAGTGACGTCGTCATGGCGCGGAAAGCTCCTCGCTTGCGCAGGGCCGGCGATGCGGCCCCTCCGGGCGGAAACCTGGGGCCGCAGCGGGCCCGAAACCTGGCGGGGCGCGGCGGTCAGCTCGCCTTGCGCAGCGGTACCACCGGCGCCCCCAGGTCGACGATGCGCAGGACCGTCTGAATCCGCGCCTGCTTGCCGTCCTGGAAGGTGATGGTGGTGTCGATGTCGATGTCGTCGCGGCCGTCGTAGATCGCGTCGATGATCCGGCCGTAGCGCTCGTTGATGACGTTGCGCCGCCCCTTGCGGGTGCGGGTCAGCTCGCCGTCATCGGCGTCCAGCTCTTTGTAGAGCAGCAGGAAGCGCCGGATGCGCTGGGCCTCGGGCAGGGTCTCGTTCACCCGCTCCACTTCCTGACGCAGCAGATCATAGACATCCGCCCGCGCCGAAAGGTCGGTATAGGTGGTGAACGCGATGCCCCGCTGCTCGGCCCATTTGGAGACCACCGAATAGCGGATGCACAGGATGGCCGAGATGAACGGCTTCTGGTTGCCCAGCACCACGCATTCGCCGATGAAGCTCGAGAATTTGAGCTTGTTCTCGATGAACTGGGGCGAGAAGCGCACCCGGTTCGCGGTTTCGGCGATGTCCTTGATGCGGTCGATGACGACCAGATGGCCCTTTTTGTCGAAGTAGCCGGCGTCGCCGGAATACATCCAGCCGTCGCGCAGATCCTCGACCGTCGCCTTCTCGTTCTTGTAGTAGCCGGCCATCAGCCCGTCATGGCGGGCGACGATCTCGCCCACCCCGTTCTCGTCGGGCGCGACGATCCTGATCTCGACGCCGGGGAAGGGTTTGCCGACCGTGTTCATGTCGACGTCGTCGGCCAGATGTACGGTATAGGCGCCGGCGGTTTCCGTCTGGCCGTAGATCTGGCGCAGCGGCACCCCCAGGGCCTGGAAGAACTTGAAGGTGTCGGGGCCGAGTGCCGCACCGCCGGTCGCCGCCGATTTCAGATTGGAGAAGCCCAGCCGGTCGCGCAGCGCCCGCAGCAGCACGAAATCAGCGAGTTTCGATCGCCGTCCCTGCTCCAGCGCCTTCAGCGCCCGCTTCATGCCGAAATCATAGAGCGCATTCTTGAGAGGCGTGCTCTCCATCATCCGGGCGCGGACATCGGCCGCGATCTGTTCCCAGACCCGCGGGGCCAGCAGCACGAAGCTTGGTCCGATCTCGCGCAGATCGGCCATCATCGTCTCGGGCTCTTCGACGAAGTTCACCCGGATGCGGCAGATCAGCGGCTGTGCCACGGCGTAGATCTGCTCCATGATCCAGGGCATGGGCAGCACCGAGACGTAGTCGTCGGTCGGACCTTTGGGGTCGGCCATCAGATAGCGCGCGCAATGCTCGAGGAAGCGCCCGCCCTGCAGCATGGCCATCTTGGGGTTCGACGTGGTGCCCGACGTGGTGCATAGGATGGCGACGTCGTCGCCCTTGCCGGCCGCGAGTTCACGTGCATAGCGGTCGGGCTCCCGGCCATGGAGCGCCCGGCCGAGTTCGTAGACCTCGGCCAGATCCTTGAGGCGCGGGTCGTCGTATTTGCGCATGCCGCGCGGATCGGCATAGACGATGGTCCGCACCGTCGGGATGTCGTCGCCGAGTTCCAGCAGCTTGTCGACCTGCTCTTCGTCTTCGCACAGCACCACATGGGCGCCGGCATAATTGAGCAGATAGGCGACCTCGCTCGACATGGCGTCCTGGTAGATGGCGAGGCTCAGGCCGCCCAGGGCGTGGATCGCGATCTCGCCATAGAGAGCTTCCGGCCGGTTCTTGGACAGGATCGCCACGACCTCGCCCCGGGCGACGCCGAGCGAGATCAGGCCGAGCGCCATCTCACGCACCCGGTCGTTGTAGTCGGACCAGGTGAACTCGTTCCAGATGCCGAATTCCTTCTCCCGCAGAGCCACCTCGGATCCGTGGATGGCGGCGTTGTGCGCAAGCAGCTTCGGCAGGGTGTCGTGGACCGTGAAATCGGGGAATTGCTGGGACATCACGCCACCGCCTCTTCGTCGTCATCCTCGCCGAGATAGGCCTTCTTGACGTGCTCGTCGTTGAGCACGTCTTCGGCCGAGCCTTCGGCAAGCTTGCGCCCGAAATCGAGCACCATGATCCGATGCGAAATGTCGGCGACCACCCCCATGTCGTGCTCGATCATGATGATGGTCATGCCCCATTCCTCGGAGAGGTCGATGATGAACCGGGCCATGTCCTCTTTCTCTTCGAGGTTCATGCCGGCCATCGGCTCGTCGAGCAGCAGCAGCTTGGGTCTGAGGGCGATCGCCCGCGCCAGCTCCACCCGCTTGCGCAGGCCGTAGGAGAGCTGCCCGGCCGTCGCACGGCGGACATGGGCGATCTCGAGGAAATCGATGATGTCCTCCACCGCACGGCGGTGTTCCAGCTCTTCGCGGCGGGCGCCGCCCAGCCAGTAGAGCGAGCCGGTGAAGACGTTGTTCTTCAGCAGGTGATGCCGGCCGACCATGATGTTGTCGAGCACGGACATATGGCCGAAGAGCGCGAGATTCTGGAAGGTCCGGCCGATGCCGAGGGCGGCGCGGTGGTTGGGCGAGAGCCCCGTCACGTCGCGGCCTTCGAACAGGATGCGGCCCTCGGTGGGCGTGTAGCGGCCCGACACGCAGTTCAGCATCGAGGTCTTGCCGGCACCGTTCGGCCCGATGATCGAGAACAGCTCGCCGGGCCGGACGTGGAAGCTGACCTCGGTCAGGGCGCGCACGCCGCCGAATCGCAACGATACGTCCTTGACCTCCAGGAGCGGGGTCTGTTCGCCCATGGGCCTCGGGTCTCCCTGTATGGGGCGCGACGGGCAACGGCTCCCGGTGTCCATCCGTCGTTCCGCCCGGTCCTCCCCGGCATCCCCAGATGCCAGACCGGTCACGGAAGCTGCGGCGGCTGCGCCTCGTTCTTTGTTTTGTCATGCCGTTTTGTCATGACATTACATCACCACGCTGCCCCGGGGGTCAAATCCCAAGTGGCGTGCCGAGTGTCTGTTTGCCAAAGTTACGAAGGCAAACCCAGCAATATTTCAATAACGCCGTTATCATACTGGAGGATGACGTCTCCAGGCCTTGGCGATACGGTGTGCAAGGGTGGATGATCACACACGCAAACTGTCGATGATCACGCCGATGATCACGCGCGTGGCCATCGGTTCGCATGGCCGGATCCGGTCTGATCGGCAGGGGCGTCGCTCGACGAGAGGTGCGGCCGAAGAGCCGGTGACGGCTCGCCCCATCGTTCCGGCACGCGCGATGCGCGGTGACGGCACTGCGCTGCGGTGCTGCCCGAACCAGCCCCGCGCCGGCCCCCGGGCCCACCCCCGACCATCGTGCAAGGCGGCGGTTTTCGTGGACTTTCCGGGCGATCCCTGATATCACGGCGCGCGAACGCGGCATCGACGCCGCGACGTCCGTTTGCGGTGCACCAGCCCGAAAGCTTCGGCCTTCGGACGGGGCCGCAACAGGATGGCCGCGGCGGACGCCCGTCTGTCCGCCGTCCGACCCGACCCCTCACCGATGCCGGTACCGGTCTTATCGACCGCCGCCTGCCCCGGCCCGAGGTGACGCGGCCGCCGGCGAGGCGGGCCCGTCACCCGTCGCCCGAACGCGATGCCCGTCAGTCGATAAGACAAGGCGACAAGGTCCATCGTGAGGAGAGGTCGTCGTGACAGCGAACCGCCTTGACAGCTTCAGCACCCGTTCGACCCTGACGGTCGACGGGAAGGCGTATGACTATTTCAGCCTGCCCAAGGCGGAGGCCGCCGGCCTCGAGGGTGTCTCGCAGCTCCCCTTCTCGCTCAAGGTGCTGCTTGAGAACCTGCTCCGCTACGAGGACGGCCGCAGCGTCACCGACGCCGACGTCAAGGCCCTCGTCGCCTGGGTGAAGGACCGCAAGAGCGATCACGAGATCGCCTACCGTCCGGCCCGCGTTCTGATGCAGGACTTCACCGGCGTGCCGGCGGTCGTGGACCTCGCCACCATGCGCGCGGCGATGAAGCAGCTCGGCGGCGACGTCAACCGCATCAACCCGCTCTCGCCGGTCGACCTCGTGATCGACCACTCGGTGCAGGTCGACCGTTTCGGCACCCCGACTGCGTTCAAAGAGAACGTCGACCTCGAGATGGAGCGCAATGCCGAGCGGTATTCGTTCCTGCGCTGGGGCCAGGGCGCGTTCAACAACTTCCGCGTCGTCCCCCCTGGAACCGGCATCTGCCACCAGGTGAACCTGGAATATCTGGCGAAGACGGTGTGGACCGCCGAGGAAGACGGCCGCACCGTCGCCTATCCCGATACGCTGGTCGGCACCGACAGCCACACCACCATGGTTAACGGCCTGGCGGTTCTGGGCTGGGGCGTGGGCGGCATCGAGGCCGAGGCCGCGATGCTGGGCCAGCCCGTCAGCATGGTCATCCCCGAGGTGATCGGCTTCAAGCTGACCGGCAAGCTCAAGGAAGGCACCACCGCCACCGACCTCGTGCTGACCGTCACCCAGATGCTCCGCAAGAAGGGCGTGGTCGGCAAGTTCGTCGAGTTCTACGGCGAAGGCCTCGACAACATGGTCCTCACCGACCGTGCGACCATCGCCAACATGGCGCCGGAATATGGTGCCACCTGCGGCTTCTTCCCGATCGACGGCGAGACGCTGAACTATCTGCGTCTGTCGGGCCGTGACGACGAGACCGTGGCGCTGGTCGAGGCCTATGCCAAGGCCCAGGGCATGTGGCGCGAGGCCGGTTCGCCGGATCCGGTGTTCACCGACACCCTCGAACTCGACATGTCGACGGTCGAGCCCTCGCTCGCCGGTCCGAAGCGTCCGCAGGACCGCGTGCCGCTCTCGACCGTGCCGGCCTCGTTCCGTGAGAGCCTGCCGACCCTGACCAAGAACAAGGGCACCGCCGCCGACGTCGTCGCCGAGGTTGCCGGTGCGGACTACAAGCTGGCGCACGGCCATGTTGCCATCGCCGCGATCACCAGCTGCACCAACACCTCGAACCCCGACGTCATGCTCGGTGCCGGCCTGGTCGCGAAGAAGGCGGTCGAGCGCGGCCTGACGGTGAAGCCCTGGGTTAAGACCTCGCTCGCTCCGGGCTCCAAGGTCGTGACCGAATATCTGCGCGCCGCCGGCGTGCAGGATGCGCTCGATACGCTCGGCTTCAATCTGGTCGGCTATGGCTGCACCACCTGCATCGGCAATTCCGGCCCGCTGGCCGAGCCGATCTCGGCGGCAGTCAATGCCAATGACCTGGTCGTGACCTCGGTGCTGTCGGGCAACCGCAACTTCGAAGGCCGCGTGAACCCGGACGTGCGCGCGAACTACCTGGCCAGCCCGATGCTGGTCGTGGTCTACGCGATCGCGGGCTCGGTTCTCGTCGACCTGGACAAGGAGCCGCTCGGCCACGACAAGGACGGCACCCCGGTCTTCCTGCGCGACATCTGGCCGACCTCTGCCGAGATCCGCGAGACCGTCCGCTCGGTCATCACCTCGCAGATGTTCCGCGGCGAATATGCCGACGTGTTCTCGGGCGACGCCGCCTGGCAGGCCATCCAGGCGCCGGAAGGCGAGACCTACGAATGGGATGACGCCTCGACCTACGTCAAGATGCCGCCCTATTTCGACGGCATGTCGCCGGTGGCGTCCGACGAGATCTCGCCGATCAACGGTGCCCGTGCTCTCGCCATCCTGGGCGACAGCGTGACCACCGACCATATCTCGCCGGCCGGTAACATCGCGAAGAACAGCCCCGCCGCCCGCTATCTGACCGAGCATGGCGTGGCCCCCGCCGACTTCAACTCGTACGGTGCCCGTCGCGGCAATCACGAGGTGATGATGCGCGGCACCTTCGCGAATGTCCGCATCCGCAACGAGATGGTCCCGGGCGTCGAGGGCGGCTATACCCGCCACATCCCGACCGGCGAGCAGCTCAGCATCTATGATGCGGCCATGCGCTACATCGATGCCGGCACCCCGCTGGTCGTGGTGGCGGGCAAGGAGTACGGCACCGGCTCGTCGCGCGACTGGGCGGCGAAGGGCACCATGCTGCTGGGCGTGAAGGGCGTCATCGCCGAGAGCTTCGAGCGTATCCATCGGTCGAACCTCGTCGGCATGGGCATCCTGCCGCTGGTCTTCGGCGAGGGCTGGGACCGGGCGAAGCTCGGCCTCGACGGAACCGAGACCTTCGACATCGTCGGCCTCGGCAACGACCTGAAGCCGCGCCAGGCGCTGACCCTCAAGGTCACCCGCGCCAATGGCGAGGTGGTCGAGGCGCCGCTGGTCTGCCGCATCGATACCCTCGACGAGCTCGAGTACTACAAGAACGGCGGCATCCTGCACTATGTGCTGCGCCGCATCGCGAGCGGCCAGGCCTGATCGGTCTGTCGCACGCCGACATTCGCACGCCCCGGTGCCTCTGGCGCCGGGGCGTGTGTCGTTTCGGCGATAATTCCCGGCCCCGGCCGGCAGCGGGTGGCATGGCCGGGCGGCGCATGGTTTACTGATCCTCATGTCGTTTCACCGGATGCACGGGCCCTGCGGTCGCACCGGTGCCGCCCTTTTCCGCCAGACAGGACGGCCGGAGGTTCACGGCCGGATTTTCATCCGATGAGTACGGTTCTCGCCTCAGTCGCCGCGGTGCTGCTCAGCATCGCCATCGCCCAGCTGGGCAACGGCATGCTCTCCTCGCTGGTGGGTCTCAGGCTCGCCGTCGAAGGGGTCAGCACGATCGCCATCGGTCTGGTCGGTGCGGCCCATTTCGTGGGCTGGATCATCGGTGCCGCCACGGCCCAGCGGGTGATCGTGCGGGTCGGGCACATCCGGGCCTTCTCGGCCTTTGCGGCGATCGGCTCGGTCGCGATCCTGTCGCTCGGCTTCTTTCTGGATCTGGTCGGCTGGGCATTGCTGCGTGTCGTCACCGGCTATTGCATGGCGGCGCTGTTCATGACCGCGGAAAGCTGGCTCAACTCGGCCAGCACCAACCAGACCCGCGGCAAGGTGCTCTCGGCCTATATCATTTCGCTCAACCTGGCGCTCGCCGGCGGTCAGTTCCTGCTGACGCTGGAAGACGTGCGGATGCCGCTGCTCTACGCCCTTGCCGCCATGGCCCTGTCGCTGGCCCTGGTGCCGCTGGCGCTGACCCGCAGCCTGACACCCGAGATCCATGCCGCACCCCGGCTCGGCCTTCTGTCCCTCTGGCGGGTCTCGCCGCTGGGTCTCGCCGCCGTGGTCTCCAGCGGGCTGATCATCGGCAGTATCCAGGGCGGTATGGGTGCGGTGTTCGCGCGCGGCATCGGCCTGGACACGGCCGGGGTGTCGGCTTTCGTCGCCACGGTGTTCCTGGGCGGGCTGTTCCTGCAATGGCCGGTGGGCTGGCTGTCGGACCGGATCGATCGCCGCCGCGTGCTGGCGGGGGCTGCGATCATGGTGACGATCGGCAGCCTGGTGGTGATGGCCGGGGCCGGCAGCATGCCCCAGGCCGAAACGCCGGCCGACGGCATGCTCGCGGGCTCGGGGCTTCTTGCCGGTATCATCCCGGAAACGGCCGCCATCTGGCTGCTGTTCGTCGGCGCCGTGATCGTGGGCGGTGCCGGTTATGCGCTCTATCCGGTCGCAACCGCCCATGTGAACGATCTGGTCGAACCGGGGCGGATGATCGCCGCCGCCGGCGGGCTGGTGCTGGGCGGCGGGCTCGGCTCGGCGATCGGCCCGATCATGGCCTCGGGCATCATGAGCCTGGTCGGCCCCTCAGGCCTCTTCGCCTGGGCGGTGCTGGCCGGGGCGGTTCTGGCGGCCTTTGCCATCTATCGGGCCCGGATTCGGCCGCAGGTACCGGCCAGTGCAAAGACACCGGCCGTGGTGTCGCCGCGCACGACGCCCGCGGTGACGGTGATGGCGACCGATATCTCGGGCGCCGAGCCGCCGCTGGAAAGCGACGAGGCGATGATGGCCGCAGCCACGGAAGCACCTGCCGTCGACCCGGTGGTGGTTCCGGAAGCGGTGATCCTGCGGAACGGCGACGTTCCGGCGGAACCGGTCGAACCTGCCCGCAAGCCGGCCGGGGGGCACGAAAACGGGGCCGCCGACGGATCGGCGACCCCGGATCAGGGCAGCGCGGATGCCCCCGCGCCGAAGGATGATCAGGCGCGATAGGCGCGGGTCATCAGCTGGGCCAGCCGGCGGGCAAAGGCGGCGGGATCCGCCGGCGCCTCGCCTTCGGCCAGCCGCGCCTGATCGAGCAGCAGCTCGGCCGGCTCGGCCAGTGCGGCGGCGCGGGCCGCCGCATCCTCACCCGCCTCGGCAGCCAGGCCCTTCAGGGCCTTCAGCAGGGCATGGTCGGGGTTGATCTCAAGGATCGGTGCCCGCACCGGGCCGCCGCGGCCCGACCGCGCCAGCAGCCGCTCCAGCGCCGGGTCCGGCCCGTCGCTGCCGGCGGCGAGGCAGGCCGGGCTGTCGACCAGCCGGGCCGAGGGCCTGACCGCCCGCACCCGGTCGCCCAGCGCCCGCCCGATCAGATCGGCGAGGGCGGCACCGTCGATGCCGGCCTCACCTTCGGCTGCCTCGTCCTTCGTTTCAGGCGCGGCCTTGCCGTCTGCATCCACTTTGGGGAAGGCCGCGAGTTCGTCGTCGGCGACACGGCCCACGGCGCGGATCGGCTTGCCGTCGAAATCGGGCGCGATCATGGTCCAGAAGCCGTCGATCGGGTCGCCGAGCAGCAGCACCTCCAGCCCGCGGGCCTTGAAGCCTTCAAGCTGCGGGCTGACCCGCGCCGCCTCGACGCTGTCGCCGACCATCACATAGATCGCCTTCTGCTCGGGCTTCATGCGGGCGACATAGTCGGCGAGGCTGGTCCAGCCGTCGACGGCGGTCGACCGGAAGCGGGCGAGGCCCAGAAGACGGTCGCGGTTCTCGAAATCCTCGTACAGGCCTTCCTTGACCACCGCCCCGAAGGCATCCCAGAAGCGCGCATAGCCCTCGGCATCGGACTTTGCCCGCCCTTCGAGTTCGCCCAGCACACGCTTCACCAGACCCTGGCGGATCCTGGTCAGCAGCGGCGTGTTCTGCAGCATCTCGCGGCTGACGTTCAGTGGCAGATCGGCGCTGTCGACCACGCCGCGCAGGAAGCGCAGCCAGCCCGGCAGCAGGGCTTCGCAGTCATCGGTGATGAACATCCGCCGGACATGCAGTCGCAGGCGCGGCTTGCGCTCGGGCTCGTAGAGATCGGCGGGCCGTTCGGTCGGGATGAACAGCAGGTTGGTGTATTCGATCGTGCCTTCATTGCGGTTGTGGATCACCGCCCAGGGTTCGTCGAAGGCATGGGAAATGTCGCGATAGAAGGCGGTATAGGTCTCGGGCTCGATCTCGGCCTTGGGCCGGGTCCAGAGCGCCTGAGCGGCGTTGATGGTCTCGACACCCTCGTCCTCCTTGCCGCCCTCGGCCTTGCGCGGATCCAGCCGGATCGGCAGGGCGAGGGGGTCGGACCAGCGCTTGACCACGGCCTTCAGCCGCCAGGGGTCGAGGAATTCGGCGGCATCCTCCTTGAGACGCAGGATCACGTCGGTGCCGACGGCGTCGCGGGCGATCGCCTCGATCCGGTAGCCGCCGCGGCCGTCCGAGGTCCAGCGCCAGCCCTGCGGCTCACCCAGCCGGCGGGTCTCCACCACCACCTCGTCGGCGACCATGAAGGCCGAATAGAAGCCGACGCCGAACTGGCCGATCAGGCTGCCGTCCTTTGCGGCATCGCCTGAGAGCTTCTTCGCGAATTCGGCCGTGCCTGAGCGGGCGATGGTGCCCAGATTGGCGATCAGCTCGTCGCGGTTCATGCCGACGCCGGTGTCGGAGACGGTGAGGGTGCGGGCACCGGCATCCGGCACCAGGGTCACCGCCGGGTCGCCGGCGCCCTCCGCCAGGGCCTCGTCGGTCTGCGCCAGGAACCGGCGCTTGTCGCAGGCATCGGCGGCATTGGCGATCAGCTCGCGCAGGAAGACTTCGCGCTCGCTGTAGAGGGCATGGGCGACGATGTCGAGGATGCGGCCGACATCGGCATCGAACACGCGGGTCTCTTCAGTATCGAGGGCTTCAGCCATGGGATCAGGTCCGTTCGGCAGGGCAATGATGGAAGGGCGAAGGTCGGCTGGCATCGGCAGCCGGCCACACGCGGTCAGGCATGCGCGGGTGGCGCGAAAGCCTGCCCGATATATGTGCGGTTCGTCACGGATCAAGGGCGTGGCCGCACCCTCGGGGCCACGGGACGGCCGTCGTCATCCGGCCGTCTTCATTCCGTCGCAGATCCGCACTTGAACCGGAGGCGCGGCCGTACGATTCTTCTCTCATGACGATTGCGCCCGAAGGGTCGGCACGGCTGCGTGCGGTGCTGGGCCCCACCAATACGGGGAAGACCCATCTTGCCGTGGAGCGGATGCTGGCGCATCGCACGGGCATGATGGGTTTCCCCCTGCGTCTTCTGGCCCGCGAGGTCTATGACCGGGTGGCCCGGGCCAAAGGGGCCGACAAGGTCGCGCTGATCACCGGCGAGGAAAAGATCGTGCCTCCCGAGGCGCGCTATTTCCTCTGCACGGTCGAAAGCATGCCGCTGGATCTGGGCGTCGAGTTCCTCTGCGTCGACGAGATCCAGCTCGCGGCCGACCCGGACCGCGGTCATATCTTCACCGACCGCCTGCTCCATGCCCGCGGCTTTGCCGAGACCATGTTCCTGGGCGCCGAGACCATTGCGCCGCTGATGCGCCGCCTGCTGCCGGGCATCGAGATCGACAGCCGGCCGCGCATGTCGAAGCTGGTCTATACCGGCGCCAAGAGCCTGACCCGCCTGCCGCCGCGCACCGCGATCGTCGCCTTCTCGGCCGCCGACGTCTATGCCATCGCCGAGATCATGCGCCGCCAGCGCGGTGGTGCGGCGGTGGTGATGGGCGCGCTCAGCCCCCGCACCCGCAATGCCCAGGTCGAGATGTATCAGGAGGGCGAGGTCGACTTCCTGGTGGCGACCGATGCGATCGGCATGGGGCTCAATCTGGATGTCGACCATGTCTGTTTCGCCGCCACCCGCAAATTCGACGGCCGCGATCTCCGGCCGCTGACGGCGCAGGAGCTGGCCCAGATCGCCGGCCGGGCCGGCCGCCATCTGCGCAATGGCAGCTTCGGCACCACGGCCGAGATCGGCGGCCTGTCGCCCGATCTGGTCGAGGCGATCGAGGATCACGATTTCCAGCCGCTGCGCCGGCTGTTCTGGCGGTCGCGCGAGCTTGATTTCCGCAGCGTCGAGGCGTTGCTGCGCAGCCTGGACGTGCAGCCCCATCTGGATGCGCTCGCCCCCGCCCCACCCGCGGAAGACCATCTGGCGCTCGCCCATATGGCGCGGCAGCCCGAGCTGATGGCCCGTGCCCGCGGCTACGAGGCGGTGAAGCTGCTCTGGGAAGTCTGCCGGGTGCCCGATTTCCATGCGGCGGTGGGCGCCGCCCATGTCGGCCTGCTGCGCCGGCTGTTCCTGCACCTGACCCAGCCCGAACGCGAGGGGCGGCTGCCGGGGGCCTGGGTCGGCGAGAATCTGGCCCGGCTCGACCGGGTGGACGGTGATCTGGACCGGCTGACCGAGCGGCTGGCCCGGATCCGCACCTGGAGCTATGTCGCCAACCGCCCCGGCTGGCTGGCGGATCCTGGGGAGTTCCAGCTTCAGGCCCGGAGGATCGAGGACCGGTTGTCGGACGCCCTGCACGACCGGCTGACCCAGCGCTTCGTCGATCGCGACATGGCCCGTGCGAGCCGTCAGGCCGAGGCCTGGCGGGCCGTGGAGCCGGTGGTCGCCCATGACGGCGCCGTCGAGCTGGACGGCCGCGAGGTCGGCAGGCTGGACGGTTTCGACTTCCGGCCGAGCGGAGAGGCGGCGGGTCTGCTCGAGATCCGCCCGGTCCGCGACCGGGTGCGCAAGGCGATCCGGCGCTTTTTGGAGGCGCGTTTTGCCCGGCTGGCGGCCCGCGACGATCTGGGCCCGGTGGTGGCGCTGGTCGAAGAGCCGGGGGATGCCCCGGCCGTCACCGTGGAAGGCGCGGTGCTCGGCCGGCTGGGCGCCGAGCCCGACGGCCGGCCGAAGCTGGTTCTGCCGCATCGCGACCATCTTCTCTCCGAGGCCACGACCGATCTGGTCCGTCGGGTGGAGGCCGTGCTGGCGGCCAGGGCCGCCGAGGCCGACGAGCCGCTGCTGCGGCTGGAGGCGGCGGCCCTCAAAGGCGCTGCCCGGGGCATCGCCTTCCGGCTGGTCGAAGGCGGCGGGGTCGCGCCGGCAGAGGCGGCAGCCGATCTGGTTGCCGGTCTCGATGCGGACCAGCGCCAGCGCCTCGCCCGGTTCGGCGTCCGGCTGGGGCGGCGCTGGCTGTATCTGAAGCCGCTGTTCGAACCGGCGCGGATCCGGATGCGGCGTCCGTTCCTGGCGGCGCGTTACGGAGGCTCTCTGCCCGAGCTCGCCGACGGGGTGCGAACCTCGCTCACCCTGCCCGATGCCGCCGGGGCCATCCGTGCCCTGGCTGCTGCGGGATATCTTGCGGCCGGCCCGCGTGCGGTGCGCGTCGACATGATCGAGCGGCTGGATGCCGGGATCAGGGCGGGGCTGCGCGAGGCGCGCGACGGTTTCATGGTCGAACCCGGCCTGCTGGCGCCGCTCGGTTGCCCCCAGGCCGAGGCACCGGCCCTGCTCGCCGCGCTCGGCCATCCGGTCCGGACCGCCGAGGACGGGCGGATGACGGTGCTGCCGGCGCGGAGCGATCGTACCCGCAAGCCGCATCGCGGCCGCAAGCCGGCCCGGCCCCCGGCCGCAGCGGCGCCGGCCGTCGACCCCGGCAACCCCTTCGCCAAGCTCGGCGCCCTGGTTCAGGGCGCCGGATCCCCGGCCACCCCCGCGCGGGAGCGCGATGGGCGGCCATCGTCCCAAGGCTCCGCACGTATCCGCAGAGGTGCCAGCCGATGACCCAGAGGCCCGCCACGGACCAGATCGACCACCCCTATCGCAACCGCTCGTCCGACAAGGATGCCGTCGGCTTTGCCGCGATCCTGCCAACCGACGACCTCGCCCTGACCGCGGGCGTCGACGCCGGCCGCCAGCGCCTGGACAAATGGCTCTGGTGTGCGCGCTTCTACAAGTCGCGCACCCAGGCGGCGCGGCTGTGTGCCGACGGGCTCATCCGGCTCAACCGGATGCCGGTCACCAAGGCGGCCCAGATGGTGAAACCGGGGGACATTCTGACCTTCTCGTGGGGCAATCGGATCCGGGTGGTACAGGTGGCACGTCTGGCTGAGCGGCGGGGCCCGGCGGAAGAGGCGCGGGGGCTCTATACCGATCTGCGTCCGGTGGCCACGGCGGCGCCGATGCTTGCCGAAACGGCGGCGGCCCCGGCCTGAGACGGCCGGTCTGCGGCACGCAATCCGACGGTGATCAGACATGCGACCACATTCGCTGTTGTGGATCGGCCGGAAAAATGCTTCCACAAAGGACTTTTCCGGCGCTGCGGATTGAGTATGGTTGCGTCAGAAGGCAGGACCGCACTGCGATAACGCACGTGTCGGTTGTAAAATGATGCGCCGTCCGACGGTTGCCGCTCCGTGGGCCGTCCTACGCCGCCGAACGTGTTCCGAGGAGAGCAGCAATCATGGCCTACGTGGTCGTCGACAACTGCATCAAGTGCAAGTATCAGGACTGCGTCGAGGTGTGCCCCGTGGATTGTTTCTACGAGGGCGAGAACATGCTGGTGATCCATCCCGACGAGTGCATCGATTGCGGTGTCTGCGAGCCGGAATGCCCCGCCGAGGCAATCAAGCCCGACAGTGACGACGGTCTGGAACAGTGGGCCGAACTGAACCGCAAATATGCCGAGCTGTGGCCGAATATCAGCCACAAGGGGGATGCGCCGGCGGATGCCGACGAATGGAACGGCGTCCCCGACAAGCTTGCCAACCACTTCAGCGAGAAGCCCGGCCAGCAGGGCTGACGCCCGAAGTTCTTCTCCTGAGCGCGAACACCTTCGCCCGGTCGGTTCCGGCCATGCGGATCAGGCCCCGCGCACATGCGCTCGACGCATGTGCGCGGGGCTTTATCTCGTAAGCCCGTCATGTTATCTTCATTTTTGCACCAGGATGACGAGTCCGAGACCCCCGGTGGGTCTCCAGAGCCCGGTCGAGGATGGTTCCCTTCAGCGGAGCCGGCGGCCGGACCCCGATCGTCATCGGCAAAATGAGTCCCGCGGCCCGGAGCGCGAGCCCCCGGCCGTCTCGTCCTCCCGAAGCGGCATCGCCGCGTTGCAGCATGCCCGGGTGCTTACAAGGATGTGAGCGCCAGGGGTGGTTTTTCCGCCGACCCTGCCGGGCCGCCTTTGGATGGCTGCGGCGGGAGAGGCTTGCACGGCGGTCCCTGCGGGAGCGGTTCGTCAGAACGGAAGCGGAGCCATGGCGAAGAAGAGGTTCGGTACCGGCGACATGGTCGTCTATCCGGCGCACGGCGTCGGCAAGATCGAAGCGGTTGAGGCACAGGAGATCGCGGGCATGCCGCTCGAGCTCTATGTGATCCGCTTCGACGACGATCGGATGACGCTGAAAGTGCCGGTGATCAAGGCCGAGAAGGCCGGCATGCGGGCGCTCTCGACGATGGTCGAGATGACCACCGCCCTCGACACGCTGAAGGGCCGGGCACGCGTCCGCCGCGCGATGTGGAGCCGCCGCGCCCAGGAATACGAAGCCAAGATCAATTCGGGCGACCCGACCTCGATCGCGGAAGTGGTGCGCGACCTGCATCGCACCGGTGATCAGGCCGAGCAGTCTTATAGCGAGCGTCAGATGTATCAGCTGGCGCTCGACCGGCTGGCGCGGGAATACGCCGCCGTCGAGCAGCTGGACCTGAAGACCGCCGCGATCAAGCTCGAGACCCTGCTTGACGCCGCTGCCTGACCGGCAGATCACCGGCGATCCGGTTTTGAACCGCCCGGGCCTTCGCGCCCGGGCGGTTCTTTTTTGCGGCCCGTTGCCCGACGGTCAAAAAAATCCGTCCGGACTGCATCCGAATTGGCCCGCCCCGTGTTTTTCCTGCAGGCCGGGTGATCCATTGCCCGCCTGACCGCGTAGACCGGAGGCAACAAGGCAAAGACTCGGCGTAAGGACGACGGGAGACGGCCATGGCGTACCTCGACACCCAGGACTCGCAGACCGCCGACCGGCGGTACATCCGACAGTCGATGCGGGCCCCCCTGCTCGAACGCGAGGAAGAGCTGGCCCTGGCCCGCGCCTGGCGAGAGACGGGTGATGAAGCCGCCCTGCACCGTCTGGTCAGCGCCTATGCCCGCCTTGTGGTCTCCCTCGCGGCCCGGTTCCGGAACTATGCACTGCCCATGGGCGATCTGGTTCAGGAAGGCAATGTCGGGCTGATGATGGCTGCAAGCCGGTTCGATCCCGATCGCAATGTCCGCTTTTCGACCTATGCCATGTGGTGGATCCGCGCGGCGATCCAGGACTTCATTCTCCGCAACCACTCGATCGTCCGCACCGGCACCACCGCGGGCGACAAGTCGCTGTTCTTCAATCTGCGCCGATTGCGGGCCCGGCTGGGCGAAGGCACCAATGGCCCGATCAGCCATGAGGGCCGGCTGAAGATCGCCCTGGAGCTGGGGGTCGATGTCGCTGCCGTCGAGGCCATGGAGGGCCGGCTTTCGGCCGCTGATCAGTCGCTCGATGCAGGCGTCGACAGCGAGGGTGGCGGCGACAGCTGGGTCGATTTTCTGGCCGATGATCGCCCTGGACCCGAGGAAGTGGTGGTTGAACTGCGCGATGCAGGCACCCGCTCTCGCTGGCTGCGCCGGGCCTTGCGCGAACTGAACGACCGCGAACGGGTCATCATCCATGAACGCCGCCTGCGCGAGGACGCCGTCACGCTGCAGGAACTGGGCGAGGAACTCGGCATCAGCAAGGAGCGCGTCCGCCAGATCGAGCAGCGCGCCATCGAGAAACTCCGCTCGTCGATCACCCGCCAGATGCGCGAGGCCGGCGAGCGTCACCGGATTGAGGCGGTCGCCGGCTGACCGGCCCGTCTCTCATCAGGTTCGCGAAGACCTGCCCGTGCAGCCAGCCTGCCGGTCTTCGTGGACACTCTGTCGCATGGCGAACGTCACTATGCCCCGGCTCCGGCCGGGGCTTTTTTTTGGCGAGCCCTCGGGACGGGATCGGGGGTCGGGGAGCATTGCCTGGTCAAAGACCCGGCTATGCCAATGATATTTAAAACTTTATTGGGCGGATTGCCCCGGGCGCCCGCCGCCGGGCGGTGATAGTCTTCCAGGCGATCCGATGTTGTTTGCGACCTGTACCGACGGAGAAGATCCATGACGGCTGAACCGGCCGGCGACCCGCCCGTCCCCGAAGGCTTCGTATTGCATGATCGCCGCAGCCCGGTCACCGATCCCTGGCGGCCGATCTGGGCCAGGCGGAGCGATACGGCGTTTCAGCTGGGGCTGTATCTGGCCGAGGCGCATACCAATTCGCGCGGCCTCGCCCATGGCGGGCTGATTTCGGCGCTTGCCGACAATGCCATGGGGCTGACCTGCTGGCTCCACCGGCCCGAGTCCGGCGGGCTGGTGACCGTGAACCTCTCGGTCGATTTCATGGGGGCCGGGCGCATCGGCCAGTGGCTGGAGATCCGGCCCGAGATGATCCGGACCGGCCAGACGCTGGCCTTCGCCCGGGCGCTGATCCTGGCCGATGATGCGGTCATTGCCCAGGCTGCCGCCACCTTCCACGTCGCGCCGCCGCGCGGCTGATCCCGGAGACGTCGCCCATGTCCGACACCGTCGCCCCTGGCACCATTGACCCTGGCACCATCGACGCGGGCGCACGCCTGCGGGCCTTCGTGCTGTCCATGCCTGCAGCCCGGCTGCTCGGCTTCGATTTTCTGGACGTCGCCCCCGGCCATGTCGTGCTGGACCTGCCCTTCCGGCCGGAACTGGGCGAGCATCAGGGGTTGTTTCAGGGCGGCATTCTGGGGGCGCTGGTCGATTTCGCCGGCGCCTCGGCCAATGCCACCCTGCTCGGGCCGTCGGAGGCGTTGATGACGCTGGACTACACGGTCAAGCTGCTGCGCCCCGCCAGGGCGGCCGGGCTCAGAGCCATCGGCCGGGTGATCGATGGCGGCGGCCGGATCGGTGTCGCCTCAGCCGAGCTGTTCCTGCGGGATGCCGATGGCCGGGTGGATGATACCGGCCCGGTCGTGACCGGACTGGTCTCCACCCGGCGGGTGGATCTCCGGCCCCGATCCTGATCTCAGGCGCACATTACTGGACGACCAGGCGCACCCTGGTTCCGGGCTCGGGCGTCTCTTCGGGCTTCAGGCCGTTGAGCAGGCGGAACAGACCTTCCGGATCCTCGTTCAGCGCCATGCGCTTCACCAGGCTGTCGACCGTGTCGCCGCGCTTGACCGTGACGACGTCGAGGCGCAGCGGCTTCACCGCCTTGGCCTCGGCTTCGGTCAACCTGTGGAAGCTGTAGGTGAAGCGCCGCAGATCCTCCTGCACCTTCGGCAGCACGTCGACCGGCGTGATCAGCTGAACCCGATAGACCGTGTCGGCATCGGCACGCAGGATGATGGGCCGGACATCCAGCGTCGTGCCGCTGCGATCCCGCACCCGGGCGACACCGGTGGCACCGTCCATGCCGTTCACCGTGATGCGTTCGACATTCTGCAGGCGCGGCTGGCCCTCGGCGGCGCTGCGGGCCAGCACGTCCGTCAATGCCATGTTGCGCGGCGCGCGGGCCATGTCGAAGACGAAGCGGGCACCGTCCGGACCGTAGCCGGTGATGTTCTCGTCGCTGTTGATGATCGCGTAAGAGGGGGGGGCCTCGAAGGCGAACCGCAGCTCGGGATGCTTGAAGCTGCGGCCGTTGATCACGCCCTGCGCACGCGACGAGCCATAGACCATGCCGTCGATGGCCTCCAGCTGGGGCTCCACCGGCCGCACGCCCGTGGCGCCACCCGCCAGCTGCACGGCGCGGGCCACCCGGTCGGGTGTCCGCGGATGCGAGGCCATCAGGTTGAACTGCTCGGCCGGGTTGTCCTGGCCGCGCAGCTTCGCCTCGTAGCCCGAATAGTCGTTCAGCCGCTGCAGGAAACTCGCCATCGCACCGGGGTCGTAGCCGGCGGCCTGAAGATAGCGCGTGCCCCGTTCGTCGGCCTCGAATTCCTGGTCGCGGCTATAGGACTGCAGATAGACCTGCGCGCCCATATTGGCGATGTTGGCAACCGTGCTGCTGCCCAGAACCGCGCCCAGCAGCCCGGCGCCGACCTGGGCGATCATGCCGGTGCTCATGCGCTGGGCCGAATGCCGGGCGGTCACGTGACCGATTTCGTGCGCCATCACGCCGGCCAGCTCCGCCTCGTCATGGGCCAGGGCGATCAGGCCGCGGGTGACGTGGACATAGCCGCCGGGCAGGGCGAAGGCATTCACGATCGGACTGTCGATGATGGTGAAGGTGAAGGGCTGATCCTTCATCTCGGTCACCGCCATCAGCCGGAAGCCGATATCCTCGACATAGCGCTGAAGCTTTTCGTCCTTGTATTCGCCGCCGAAGGCCTTCACCAGCTTCGGGTGCTCCTCGGCCCCCATCTTAGAGGCCTGCTCGTCGCCGATCAGATTGAACCCCTGGCTGCTCGCCGGGCCGCCGGCGCAGCCGGCCGCCATCACGCCGATGACCGCCGCACCGATCAGCCGGCGCAGGCCATGCATCCGACGGGACCGGCGGGCGGACCGCGGATCGAGGTCGGATGGGGGGGCGATCACCGGTGCTGCGGGCATGGGGCTCGGCCTCGTGAAGGATCGGGAGCTGTTGAACGGCAGGAGCCGGAAGGGCTACGCCGCCGGCCGAGACAAACATGGCGGCTGGGGCCGGATCAGGCAACCCGTGCAGGCGTGACAAGGCTGCGACATGACGTGGGCCAGCGCCTTGGGTCTCACGGCTGCGCTTGCGTGCCCCATAAGGGATCGGCCACACTTCGGGTGGCGATACAGTCGCCGAACCTGCGGAAGGCCGCCGATGCCAGTGGAGACCCGCCGATGATGGATGCCGCACCCCGCGATCTCCATCCGCCGATTGAACCCGATGCACGTGGCCGTCTGGATGTGGGCGATGGTCACGTTCTCGCCTGGGAAGCCTGCGGCCGGCCCGACGGCGTGCCCGTGGTCTTCCTCCACGGCGGGCCGGGCACCGGCACGGAACCCGCCCATCGCCGCTTCTTCGATCCGCGGATCTGGCGGGCGGTTCTGTTCGATCAGCGCGGCTGCGGCCGATCGACCCCCCATGGCGAGACCCGGGCCAACACCACCGATCATCTGGTCGAGGATATCGAGCGTCTGCGCCGCCATCTGGGGATCGATCGCTGGGCGGTCTTCGGCGGCTCCTGGGGTTCGACCCTGGCTCTTGCCTATGCCACCACCCATCCCGAGCGGGTGACCGGGCTGATCCTGCGCGGCATCTTCCTCGGCACCGACGACGAAGTCGCCTGGTTCCTCCACGAGATGGGGAGGTTCTTCCCCGAGGCCCGGGATGTCTTTCTGGGGCATCTGCCCGACAGCGCGCGGGGTGATCCGCTGGCCGGCTATCTGCCGCTGCTGATGGACCCGGATCCGCGCATCCACCTGCCGGCGGCGCGCGCCTGGTCGGGCTATGAGGGGGCCTGTGCGACCCTGAGGCCGGTATCGCAGCTGGCGCCGGGCGTCGGCGCGGCCGGCCGCGCCGACGAAGATCGCGCCATGCTGGCGGTGTCGCGGCTTGAAGCCCATTACTTTGCCCATCGCTGTTTCCTGGCGGACCGGCCGCTGCTCGACCGGATTGGTGCCGACCCGCGGCTCCGGCGGCTGCCGGTGCACATCGTGCAGGGCCGCTACGACGTCATCTGCCCCCCGGCCACCGCCCTCGCCCTGGCCCGCCATCTGGGGCCCGCGGCGATGCTGGAGATGATCGCGGATGCCGGCCATTCCGCCTTCGAACCCGGCACCCGCCGCGCCCTGGTCGCGGCCGCGGATCGCATGGGCCGGATGTTGCAGACCGGCCTCCACCCCCGCAGCTTCTGACCCGCCCGACGATCCGTCCACCGCCTGGCCCAGGGGAATCGGGTGAAAGTTTTTAAGCTGCGATAAGGCTTGCGAGGAAGTCGTCGTCCCAAGCGGCGACCTTGCGTCGGAGGCGTAGGGAGTCCTTTC
>NZ_NYWI01000046.1:0-30536 GCF_002684955.1 Tistrella sp.
CGTGATCGCAGCCGTCAGCGTCGTCTTGCCATGGTCCACGTGACCGATCGTGCCGATGTTCACGTGCGGCTTGCTGCGCTCGAACTTTTCCTTACCCATCCTGCTCAAACCCGACTAGAGAGCTGTACCGACGGAGAAAACGCGGCTGCCCAAAGATTTCGGGCCCGCGAGGGTAGCATTTCCGGGATCTGGAGCGGGTGACGGGAATCGAACCCGCATAGCCAGCTTGGAAGGCTGGAGCTCTACCATTGAGCTACACCCGCGCCCGCGCGACCATAAGGGCCGCCCCGCTTGGGGCGGAGGCCGGTCACGCCTGCATCCGCGACCAGGCTGCGCTGCAGGGAAAGTGGTGGAGGGGGTTGGATTTGAACCAACGTAGGGAAAACCCGGCAGATTTACAGTCTGCTGCCATTGACCGCTCGGCCACCCCTCCATGGGTGCTTCCTGCACCGCGCCTTGGCGACGGCACTATGGAAATTCGCGGGAAGAAGTCAACGAGAATGTTGCAGAGCACGCATCTGAAGACCTTGTCCCACGATCGCGAACCGGTACCGAAGTACGGGTCCGCTTGACGAAGCCTTGTTCCCTGCCCCATGAAGAGGCCGGAACCGGCCGCGTCGAACGCGGTGTAGCGCGTTCGTAACGAAACCGAGGACCGATGTCAAACCAAGATCGCCGTCGACCGTCAAATCGTGACCAGACACATCGTGATGGGGCACATCGTGATCAGGCACGGGCCGGCCGCAGCCGCGGACGGGGCGACCAGGGCAGCCGCGAGACCGGCGGCGGGCTGTGGTTCTACGGCCGCCACCCGGTCGAGGCGGCGCTGGCCAATCCGGCGCGCAGCCTGCACCGGCTGCTGGTCGCCGAACGGTCCGAAGCCGCAAGCGACCCGAAGCTTTCCGCCCTCGCCCGCCGCCGCGGCCTGCAGATCGAAACCGTGCCCCGGGCCGAGATCGACCGGCGCTTCGGCGAGGATGCCGTCCATCAGGGCCTGGCTTTGCAGCTCGCCCCCCTGCCCGAGCGCGATCTCGAGGCGACGCTCGCCGCCGTGCCCGAGGGTCCGGCGCTGATCGTGGTGCTGGACCAGGTGACCGACCCGCATAATGTGGGCGCGATCCTGCGGGCTGCCGCCGCCTTCGGGGCGGCGGCGGTGATCACCACCGAACGGCGGGCGGCGCCCGAAAGCGCCGTGCTCGCCAAGGCCGCCTCGGGCACGCTCGAACTCGTGCCGCTGGTCCAGATCGGCAACCTCGCCCGGGCGCTCGACGAGCTGAAGCGGCTGGGCTGGTGGTGCGTGGGCCTCGACGGCCATGCGACGCAGGATGTCCGCGCCGCCGGCCTGCCCGAACGACTGGCCCTGGTGATGGGCGCCGAAGGCCCGGGGCTGCGCCGGCTGACCCGCGAGACCTGCGACCTGCTGCTGCGCCTGCCGATCTCCGATCAGGTGGAAAGCCTGAACGTCGCCACCGCGACCGCCGTCGCCCTTTATGCGCTGGGCCCCGGCCGGGGCACATCGGGCGCCTGATCCAGCGCCCGGGGCGCCGCCCCGTCACGGGGCAGCCTCAACTCCACGGCGAGCCCGGGCATGGGCTCGCCGGGTGCCGTGTCGGACAGCACCAGCCGCCCGCCATGCAACCGGGCCACGGCATCGGCAAGTGCAAGCCCCAGGCCGCTTCCAGGCCGGCTGCGCGCCGGATCCAGCCGGGCATAGCGCTCCACCACCCGCGCGCGTTCCGCCGCTGGAACCCCCGCTCCGCGATCCTCCACCCTGATCACGATCCAGTCCCCGTTCGCCTCGGCGGCGAGGCGGATCGCGACCGGCCCGGCGCCGTGTTTCAGGCTGTTCTCCAGCAGATTGGCCACCGCCCGCTGCAGCAGCGCCCGGTCGCCCGGTCGGGTGATGTCGGGCGTGAGAACGCTGGTGACCGGCCGGCCCTCGTCCTCGAAGGGCAATTCGTAGATCTCGGCCAGTTCCGCGACCAGCGCCGAGATGTCGACCGGCGCCCAGGCGGTGCGGCCGGCGCCGCTTTCGGCGCGGGCGATGGTGGTCAGCGCCTCGAAGGTCTGGATCACCCGGTCGATTTCAGCCACTGCCTCGTCGAGCCCCGCGCGCGCCGCCTCGCCCTCGCCGCGCCCGACCGCCGCCGCCGCCTCTTCCGCCGAGACCCGAGCCCGGGCCAGCGGCCCGCGCAGGTCGTGGGCCATGGCGTCGGAGGCAAGCCTGCTTGCGGTCATCAGCCGGGCGATCTCGTCGAGCATCGCATTCACCGCATCCGCCAGACGGTCGTATTCATCGCCGCTGCCGGCCACCGGCAGTCGCTTCTCCATGTCGCCGGCCATGATCCGCCGCGCGGCCAGTGCCATCGCATCCACCCGGGCCAGCGACCGCCGGGCCAGGATCCAGCCGCCATAGAGCCCGAGCAGAAGCACCAGCCCCATCGACCAGGCCGAGGCTTCGGTCACCAGCTCGCGGAACCGGGCGCGCTCGGCCAGATCCCGGCCGACCAGCAGGCGGAAGCCACCCGCCAGCTGATAGACCCGGACCCGGGCGGTCCGGCCATCGGCCAGTTCGGCATCGATGGCGCCGTCGGCGGTCACCTCGGCGGCCCGCGGCCAGGCATCCAGCGTGCCCTCGATCGGCACGCCGTCGGGGGCCGCCAGCAGGTAGATGCCGCCCAGCCCCATACCGGGCGTGGCGCCCGGATTGGGCCCGGGCCGGCCGCGCGGCGCGCCGGATCGTGCCCGCACCACCTCGATCAGTCGGCCCAGCCCCTCGATCCGGTATTGTTCGGCCAGGCCCCGCACCTCGGCATCCAGGGTCTGGTCGATCTGCTGGTCGATCAGCGTCAGCGCCGCCCAGGTCACCGCACCCAGCACGATGCCGGTCGAGGCCACGAAAACCGCCAGATACATCGCAACGATGCGCGCGGCCGAGGTCCGACGCAGATGCCGGAACAGGCCGGCCGCATCAGCGGTCATCATGCTCTCCGTCGCCGCCGGCCGGCACCGGATCCTCCATGCCCAGCGAATAACCGCCGCCGCGATGGGTGCGGATCAGCGGCCGGCCGAAGCCCTTGTCGATCTTCTGGCGCAGCCGGCTGACATGGACCTCGACGACATTGGTCTGCGGTTCGAAATGGAAGTCCCAGACCCCTTCATAGAGCATGGCCCGGGTCACCACCTGGCCTTCGTGGCGCATCAGGAATTCGAGCAGCCGGTATTCCTGCGGCCTGAGGTCGATGGCGCGGCCGGCGCGGGTCACCCGCCTGGTGCGCAGATCGACCTCCAGATCCGCCACCACCAGTCGGTCGGTGGCGGTGGCCTGTACCGGGCGGCGGCCCAGCGCCTCGACCCGTGCGACCAGTTCCACGGCGGCGAAGGGTTTGGAGAGATAGTCGTCGCCGCCGGCCTTCAGCCCCCGCACCCGCTCGTCGACATGGGCCAGCGCCGACAGGATCAGCACCGGCACGCCCTGGCCGGCGCCGCGCAGCGCGCCCAGCACCGCCAGCCCGTCCAGCCCCGGCAGCATGCGGTCGAGCACGATCACGTCATAGCCGCCGCCGGTGGCGAGAAACAGCCCCTCGCGCCCGTCGGGTGCCCGGTCGACGACATGGCCGGCCTCGGTCAGCGCGCGCGTCGCCTGCTGGGCGGTGCGGTCGTCATCCTCGATGATCAGGATCTTCATGGGCCGGCATGTCCCGAAGCATTGAGCAGGAGAGTTCAGGGAAGGGTGTCGCAGGACCCGGTCAGAAGACGGAGCGGGCGGGCACCCCCGGAATGGTGGCACCCGCCCGCATCCCCCCGCAAGCATCGCATCTGCCCTGCGCTGCCCGCGGGTCTTGGATCCGGAGCGACCAGGAGGGAGGGTCAGCCGCTCCGGACGGCGTCATTCGGGCCGGTGCGCGGCCCGGACGACGTCAACCATGAACCCGTCCGGCGGTCACTTGATCTCGACCGCCACGAAGCGGCTCTCATTGCCCCGGGCGACCAGCAGCAGAATGTGGTCGCGCTTGCGGGCCCGGGCCTCGTCGATCAGCGCCGTCACCTGCGAGGGGCGGTCGACCGCGGTGCCGGCCACCTGTTCGATCACGTCGCCGGGGCGCAGCTCCGGGCCGGGGCCGGCATGGGGCCGCTTGTCGTCGCCTTTGGGCGGCAGCATGTCGACCACGGCCACGCCCTTGACGCTGTCGTCGATGCCCAGCCGCTGGCGCAGCCCGTCATCGATCGGGGCCAGGCGCACGCCCAACGCATCCACCGCCACACCGGCGCCCGGATCGGCATGATCGCCCTGCTGGTTGGCCGCCAGATCCTGCGGACGCTCGCCCAGGCGGATGCGGATCTCCTTCTCGTCGCCCTGGCGCTTCACCGCCAGCCCGACCCGGTCGCCCGGCTGCAGATCGCCCACCTTGCGGGTCAGGTCGCGGGCATCCTTCACCGGCTGGCCGTCGATCTGCACCACCACATCGCCGCGTTCCAGCCCGGCATCGCCCGCCGGGCTGCCGGGCAGCACCCGGGCGACCAGCGCGCCTTCGGGCTTGTCCATGCCCAGCGCCTCGGCGATTTCAGGCGTCAGCGGCTGGATTTCCACACCCAGCCAGCCGCGGGAGATGCTGCCGCTTTCCTTCAGCTGCGCCACCACCTTGGTCGCGATATTGGCGGGGATCGAAAAGCCGATGCCGACCGACCCGCCATTGGGGCTGTAGATGGCGGTGTTGATGCCGATCACCTTGCCGCTTTCGTCGAAGACCGGGCCACCGCTGTTGCCGCGGTTGATCGCGGCATCGATCTGCAGGAAATCGTCATAGGGGCCGGCATTGATGTCGCGGTTGCGGGCCGAGACGATGCCGGCGGTCACCGTGCCGCCCAGGCCGAAGGGGTTGCCGACCGCCAGCACCCAGTCGCCCACCCGGGCGGCGTCGCTGTCGCCGAACTGAACCGCCGGCAGGTCGTGGCCGGCCTCGATCTTCAGCAGCGCAAGGTCGGTCAGCGGGTCGCGCCCCACCAGCTTGGCGGTGTACTGGCTCTTGTCTTCCAGCGTGACCTTGATTTCCGTGGCGCCGTCGATGACGTGGTTGTTGGTCACGACATAGCCCGAGGGATCGATGATGAAGCCCGATCCCAGCGCATTCACCACCTGGGGATGGGTCGGCTGCTGGCCCTGCATGAAGGGTTCGAAGAAGCGGCGGAAGGGGGAGTTCTCGGGCAGGTCGAAGGGCAGCATCTGCTCGGGCCCGCTCGGCTGCTGCACCTCCTGGGTGGTGGAGATGTTCACCACCGCCGGCATCACCTTCTCGGCCAGCGGCGCGAAGCTTTCGGGCAGCGAAGCGGCATTGGCGGGCACCGGCGCGATCACCGTGCCGCCGACGGCGGCCAGCGGCAGGGCAAGCGCCACACCGGCCATCAGCCCGGCGCCATAGCGGCGCAGGCGGTTGGCGTGGCGGCGGGCGGCGAAATCGCGGGTGCGGATCGCGGCCGGCTGGGGAAGCTGTTCGGTCATGGCGTCAGATCCTCGGTCAGTGCAGCCTGTCCCCGTCGGGGAGGAGCGTTGGGGAAGCAGAGAGGGGGAAGACCTCTCCCCGGCTGCGTCGTCGAGGATCATTCAAGCAGCCGGGCCCTCACCGCCGGATGTCAGGAACATGAACGCCCGTTCATCTTTCCGACCTTCGTAGCCTTGTCCCGATCACCGTCACGCGGTATGTAGTGCGGGTGCCGTCGCGCACAGGCTGTACCCGGCCCCGGCCGGGACGCGTCCCGGGCCCGATGCGGCGCCGGCTGCCGGATTAGCTCAATTGGTAGAGCACCCGCCTTGTAAGCGGAAGGTTGTGGGTTCAAGTCCCCCATCCGGCACCAGCGCGGCCCGCCCCCGGCCCCATGCCCTGCTGGCACCTTGCCCTGCCCGGCGCATGCCGCGACCATCTCCCCACCGCTCCGGTTACCGGCTTTACACAGCCTTTTCGGGAACGTCACTTAACCTGTGATGTCCGTCACTTCGCGTGCGTCCGCCGTTTCCTATAGTGGCTTGCGTAGCCGTGATGCCGGCGGCAGCTCCCACTCCCCGGCATCCCGTCCATTCTGGCGCCCGTGCCCGGATGGACCCTACCCGATTGGTGCTGATGCTTGACTTGAGCCCCGCCCGGCGCGTCCGCGTGCCTTGCGGGGCTTTCTTTTTGTCCTGACGCCGCCTGCGCTTCACCGCAACGCAACAATGTGTTGTGCACTGCGGGCGGGCGGCCGGATCCACAGCCGGCACAACCTGCCCGATTCTTAGGCAGCCCCTGAACGACTCGGATGGAGTCAGGGGGTTGGACTCGTTGTCCACAGACTTCTCCACCAGAACGGGGGAAAAGCTGGAGGCTTCCAGCGGACCGCAGGCGCAGCTAGTCTGAGGGGATGAGTGATCGTTCCATCGAACCGGGCGCCACCGGTACCCATCCGACCCGCTGGCTGATGACCCATTACGGGCCCTATCAGGCCGGCCTGGACGCGGCCGGCCGGCCGCAGCTTGCGCCCGATCCCGCGGATCCGGCGCCGACGCCGCTTGGCCTGGCGCTGGCGGAGGTGGATCACCGGCTGCGCATCCGCCGCCCCGCCGCCCGCCGCACCTGGCTTGCGGCGGTGGAAGCGGGCCACGATCCGGAGGGGACCGGGCACGGCGAGGCCCCCTTCGTGGAACTGCCCTGGGACGAGGCGCTGGATCTGGCCGCCGCGGAACTCGCCCGCATCCATCGCGACCACGGCCCCACCGCCATCTATGGCGGCAGCTATGGCTGGGGCTCCGCCGGCTGGTTCCACCGTGCCCGCGCCCAGCTGCACCGGCTGCTGGCCGCCGTCGGCGGCTTCACCATGGGGGTCGGCACCTATTCCCACGGTGCCGCCGAACGGATGATCCCGCATGTTCTGGGGCTGGATTTCGCCGCCGCCGGCGCCGCCGCCCCCGACTGGGACGAGATCGCGACCACGACCGACATCCTGTTGAGCTTCGGCGGCATCCCGCTGCGCAACACCCAGCTCGACTGGGGCGGCATTCCCGGCCACCGGGTGGGTGCCGCGCTGGAACGCGCGCTCGATCGCGGCCTCGACATGGTCACCGTGGCGCCGATGGCCGATGATGCGGCCGCGGCCGGCCGGGCCCGATGGCTCCGCATCCGCCCCGGCACCGATGTCGCGCTGATCCTGGCCCTGCTGCATGTGCTGGTCAGCGAGGGGCTGATCGACCGGCCGGCCTTGGACCGGCTCACCCATGGCTGGCCGGTGCTGGAAGCCCATATCCTGGGCCGCGACGGCACGCCGCCCAAAACCCCGGCCTGGGCGGCCGGCATTACGGGCATCGCGGATGCCGCCATCGCCGCCCTTGCCCGGAATCTCGCCGGCCGCCGGGCGGTGATCGCCATGGCCTGGGGCGTGCAGCGCCACCAGAACGGCGAGATGGCGGTCTGGGCCGCCCATGCCCTGGCGGCGGCGCTGGGCCAGATCGGCCTGCCCGGGGGAGGGGTCGGCATCGGCTATGGCGCCGGCGGCGGCTTCGGCCTGCCCCAGACCGGGCGCCGGCCGGGGCTGATCGGGGCCTTGCCCAACCCCAACGGCATGGAGGTGCCGGTCTCGCGCTTCGCCGACATCCTGCTCGCCCCCGGCGCCACCATCGATCACGACGGCCGCCGGATCACCGCCCCCGATATCCGGCTGGTCTGGTGGGCAGGCGGCAACCCCTTCCACCATCACCAGGATCTGAACCGGCTGATCCGCGCCTGGGCGGTGCCGCGCACGATCATCGTGCAGGACATGGTCTGGACCCAGGCCGCCCGCCGCGCCGATCTGGTCCTGCCCGCCACCGGGCCGCTGGAACGCGCCGATATCGCGGGCGGCCTGCAGGGCCCCACGATCATCGCCGCCAATGCGCTGGTGCCGCCGGTGGCGGAGGCCCGCGACGATCATGCCATCCTGGCGGCCATCGCCGACCGGCTGGGCTGCCGGGCCGCCTTCGATGACGGGCTCGACGCCGAAGCCTGGCTCGCGCGGCTCTGGGATCGCGCCCGCAATGGCGCCCCCAACCTGCCCGATCTGCCCGACCTGCCCGATCTGGCCGGCCTGCGCACCCTGGGGCGGATCGGCCCCGCCCCCCTGCCCGATGCCGCCCGACAGCGCGCCGGCAGGCTCGCCCATTTCCGTGCCGACCCGGAGGCCGGGAAGCTGCCGACACCCTCGGGGCGCATCGAACTGGCGTCGGACAGGATCGCGGCCATGGGGCTTTCGGGCCATCCCTGCTGGCAGCCGCCGGCCGAATGGGCGGGCAGCGAGCTCACCGCCCGTTTCCCCCTGCATCTGCTGTCGCCCCAGCCGGCGACGCGGCTGCACGGCCAGCTGGACCATGCCGCCCCGTCGCTTGCGGCCAAGCATGACGGGCGCGAGCGGGTGATGCTGCATCCCGATGATGCCGCCGCCCGCGGCATTGCCGACGGCGACTGCGTGATGATCTGGAATGATCGCGGTGCCTGCCTTGCCGCGGCCCGCCTTTCCACCGACATCATGCCCGGCGTGGCGGCCCTGCCGACCGGCGCCTGGTATGATCCCTCTCCCACCCTGAAGGATGCCGCCGGCCGGCCGGTCTGCCGCCACGGCAATCCCAACCTGCTCACCCGCGATGCCGGCTCTTCGCCGATCGCCCAGGCGCCGGCCGCCCAGACCTGTCTGGTCGACATCCGGCGCGTCGATCCGGCCACCGCCGCCGCGGAACGCCCCAGCCCCCATGAAGGCCCGATGTTCGCAGATCGAGACACCGTAACGACCGCCAGCCCCGACACCGGACCCGCCGCATGAGCCGAGGCATGCGCCGCGGCGGGGGCCTGCCCGCCGATCTGCCGCCGGCACCGGTGGAGCGGCCGCAATTCGCCGCCGCCCGCGACCTGCTGCCCTATCTCTGGCCCCGCGGCCGCACCGACATGAAGATGCGGGTGGTGTTCGCTTTGCTGGCGCTGGTCGGTGCCAAGGCGGCGATGCTGACCGTGCCGCTGTTCTACAAACAGGCGGTCGATGCGCTGGGCACCGGGGCCGGCACGGCCGCGACCGCGGTCACCGTGCCGGTGATGCTGATCCTGGCCTATGGCGTGGCGCGCCTGGCCGGCCAGGCGCTGGGCGATGTCCGCGATGCGGTCTTCGCCCGCGTCGCGCAGAACGCGACCCGCGCCGCCGGGCTCGACGTCTTCCGCCATCTGCATCGGCTGAGCCTGCGCTTCCATCTGGAGCGGCGCACCGGGGCGCTGGCGCGCGCCATCGAGCGCGGCGTCCAGGGCATCCAGTTCCTGCTGTCGACGGTGCTGTTCAGCATCGTGCCGACGCTGATCGAACTCTGCCTGGTCGCGGTGGTGCTCTGGCGGCTCTATGACTGGCGCTTCGCGGCGGTGACGCTCGCCACCGTCGGCATCTATGTCGCCTTCACCATCCGGGTCTCGGAGCTGCGCGTCGTTCATCGCCGGGTGATGAACGAACGCGACCAGGAAGCCGGCGGCCGGGCGATGGACAGTCTGCTCAACTATGAAACGGTGAAGTATTTCGGGGCCGAGACCCGCGAGGCGGAGCGCTATGACCGTGCGCTCGCCGCCTATGAAACCGCGGCGGTCCGCGCCCAGCTGTCGCTGTCCGGTCTCAATGTCGGCCAGGGGCTGATCATCGCCTCAGGGCTGGTCGCGATCATGCTGCTGGCGGCAAGCGGCATCGCCGACGGCAGCATGACCATCGGCGATTTCGTCGCGGTGAACGCCTATCTGATCCAGCTTTATGTGCCGCTGAACGTGCTGGGCTTCGTCTACCGGCAGCTGCGCCAGTCGCTGACCGATATGGAGACCATGTTCTCGCTGGCGGCGGTGGCGCCAGAGGTCGCCGATCGCCCGGACGCCCCGCCGCTTAAGGTCACCGGCGGCGAGATCCGGTTCGAAGACGTCGTCTTCGGCTATGATCCGCGCCGGCCGATCCTGAAGGGGTTGCGCTTCACCGCCCGCGCCGGCAGCACCGTCGCCATCGTCGGCCCCTCGGGCGCCGGCAAATCCACGGTCTCGCGGCTGATGTTCCGCTTCTTCGACCCCGGCTCCGGCCGGATCCTGATCGATGGCCAGGAGATCGGGGCCGTCGCCCAGGAAAGCCTGCGGGCCGCGATCGGCATGGTTCCGCAGGATCCCGTGCTGTTCAACGACACGCTGGGCTACAACGTCGCCTATGGCCGCCCCGATGCCACGCCCGACGAGATCCGCACCGTGCTCGACCGCGCGGCGCTGGGGCCCCTGCTCGCCAGCCTGCCCGACGGGCTGGAAACCCGGGTGGGCGAACGCGGGCTGAAGCTTTCAGGCGGAGAGAAGCAGCGGGTGGCGATCGCCCGCGCCCTGCTGAAAGATCCGCCGATCCTGATCTTCGACGAGGCGACATCGGCCCTCGACACCCGCACCGAGGCCGCGATCCGCGACGGGCTGGCGCTGGCCGGGCGCGGCCGCACCATGCTGGTCATCGCCCATCGCCTGTCGACCATCGTCGATGCCGATCTGATCGTGGTGATGGAAGACGGCCGGGCGGTCGAACAGGGCCGCCATGACGAGCTGGTCGCCGCTGGCGGGCTTTATGCCCGGCTTTGGGCGCAGCAGAGTGCCGAGCCCGAGGCGGTCGAACGAGGATCATCGGAAGAGGCGGCATCATGACCCGACGCACAAAGACCGCGTCTTTTCCCGAGGTCGCCGTGGCCAAAAGCCCGATGCGCATCACCACCCTGCTGGTGGTCGGCCTGGTCTGGATCGCCGCCTGTGCCTGGTTCGCGGTCCAGGGGCTCAGCGGCGCGATCGAGGATCCGGCGGCGCTGCTGGTATTCTCGGCCCTGCTCGCCGGCATCGCCGGGATGCTGGTCTGGACGGTGATCGATCTCGTCCGCCACCCGGGGCCGGTGATGGTGCTGGCGAAGGACGGGCTGATCGCGCCCTTCCTCGGCAGCGACCGGCCGATTCCCTGGGCGGATGTCCAGATGCGCCGCTCGGCGCTCGGCGCCTGGTTCATGGGCATCGTACTCGCGGTCAGGATCGATCCCACCATCCATACCGGCCGCCCCGGCCCCGCCCGGCTGTTCGGCCCGCGGGGCCGGCGGCTCGACGACGGCCGGGTCGAGGTCGACATCGCCCTGCCCAACATCTTTGCCGGCGGGCGCGAGAAGGTCATTGCGATGATCATGCAGCGCCATGTGCCGGCGGCGCTGGCCGCGGCGGGCATCCCGCCCGGCGGCAGGAAGCGCTGAGGCAACCGGGAGACGTCGGGAAGCCGGATATGTCCCGAAGCCGGATACGTCCGGAAGCCGGATACGTCCCGAAGTATGTGCTGCATTGCAAAAGGCGCATTGGGCAAACGCCGCCTGCGGGCCTAACTTTCAGTCATCGAACACGACCGCTCCGGCGCGGCGCCCGACAGTCACGGACGCCCCGGAGCCGACTGAAACCGGAGCCTCACCCCATGGCCGCCACCAAGATCGCCCAGGTCCCCTCTCAGGACGAAATCGACGCGCTGATCCGCGAAGCCCGCCAGATGCGCGCCCGCGCCTTCGCCCGGTCGATCGAAAACCTCTTCGCCCGCATCGGCCGCCTGTTCGGCGGTCACCAGGGCACCAATGGCGGCCTCGCCGCCCGCTGACCGGATCTCCCTTCCGGCAGTTCCCACGCCCCCGCATATCCGTGCTGCAGCGCAGCATATCCCGGACGTCGTGCCGTCGGTTCGGGGACTTGCCACAGCCCGGTCTCGACCATGAGGCGCCGACCCGTTAAGGTCGGCGCCTCATGTCGTTCGGGGCCCGGATACCGGGTGCCACAGTGTTTCGGGAAGGTCAGACAGTGGCATCGGATACCCCCCGCGCCGCAACCGACGCCACGATCGATCGCACGACCCGCCGCCGCGCCATGGCGGCACTGGTGCTGACCGTCACCTTCTGGTCGTTCAACTTCGTGGTCGGCCGGGCGGTCGCCGGGCAGATCCCGCCGCTGACCCTGTCTTTCCTGCGCTGGTTCTTCGCCTTCCTGCTGTTCAGCCTGATCGCCTGGCCGCATGTCCTGCGCGACCGGTCGGGCCTGATCCGGGCCTGGCCCAAGCTGCTGCTGATGGGGCTGACCTCGGTCGCCGGCTACAACACCTTCGTCTATCTGGCGCTGGAGCGGACCACCGCGATCAACGCCGTCATCCTGAACGCCACCATGCCGATCGCGATCGCGGTGATGGCGGCGCTGGCCGGCGTCGACCGGCTGGGCCGCAACCAGCTGGCCGGGATCGTCGTCTCCTTCTGCGGCGTCGCCTATATCGTCGCCGGCGGCGACCCCATGGCGCTGCTGCATCTGAAGATCGGCGCGGGCGATCTGTGGATTCTGGGCGCCACGCTGTCCTGGGGCGTCTATTCGGTGGCGCTGCGCTTCAAGCCGGCCTGGCTGCACCCCTTTTCGCTGCTCTGGGCCAATATGCTGATCGGCATGCTGGCGCTCAGCCCGCTGGCGCTGACCGAAGTGCTCGACGGCCGCCTGCCGGTGGTCTCGGCGACCACGGTGGCGGCGATCGCCTATGTCGCGATCTTCCCCTCGATCATCGCCTATATCCTGTGGAACGGCGCGGTGGCGAAGATCGGCCCCAATCGCGCCGGGCTGTTCATGCATCTGATGCCGATCCTGACGCCGGTCTGGAGCATGCTGTTCCTGGGCGAAAGGCTGGGGCCCCATCATCTGGTCGGCGGCATCGCCATCCTGGCCGGGCTGGTGCTCACCACCAGGACACCCCGGGCCGCCCGCGGCTGACCGGGGGGCACCCTGTCGCTGAATGGGTGATCCGCCACCGGAGCCGGGCCGTATAGTGACGTGAACCCTGCCGGACATGCCGGCATGCCTGCCACGTCCCTGCCCCGCCGAGGCCCGATGACCGACCGTCCCCTGATCGTCTGGTTCCGCCAGGATCTGCGCATCGCCGACAACCCGGCGCTTCATCGCGCATCCCGGAGCGGCAGCCGGCTGGTCTGCGTCTATGTCCATGAAGACGACGATCCCGCCCATGACGACGTGCCGGCGCCGCGGCCGCTCGGCGGTGCGGCGCGCTGGTGGCTGCATCAATCGCTCCTGGCGCTCGACGGCGATCTGCGGGCGATCGGCGGCCGGCTGCTGCTGCTGAAGGGGCCGGCCGCGCGCGAGATCCCGGGGCTCGCCCGCCGGATCGGGGCCGGGGCCGTGCTGGTCAACCGGGTCTATGATCCCGAAGGCGCCGCCCGCGACCGGGCCATCGCCGAACGCCTCAAGGCCGATGGCATCCACATGGCCGGGCACAACGCCCTGCTGCTCCACGAGCCCTGGACCATCGAGACGAAGACCGGCGGCCCCTATCAGGTCTTCACCCCCTTCTGGCGCGCCGCCCGCGACAAGGGAGAGATCCCGCCGCCGCTGGCCGCACCCGACCGGCTGGACCTGGTCGAAGACGCGCCGGAAGGCGTGCCGCTCGTCTCTCTGAACCTGCTGCCGCGGATCGACTGGGCGGGCGGCATCGCCGCCAGCTGGACGCCCGGATCCGCCGGCGCCCGCGACCGTCTGGCCGGCTTCCTGAACCGCGCCCTCACCGGCTACAAGCCCGATCGCGACCGGCCGGCGGGGGAGACGACCTCCCGGCTGTCGCCGCATCTGCGCTTCGGCGAGATCGGCCCGCGCACGGTCTGGCATGCCGTCCACCATGCGATCGAAGCCCAGGGGCTGGAAGGGCCGGCGCGGGCCTCGGCCGACACCTTCCTCACCGAGCTGGGCTGGCGCGAATTCAGCTATCACCTGCTGCATCATTTCCCGCATCTGCCGGCACGCGACCTTAAAGAGACGCTGACCGGCTTTCCCTGGCGAGAGGATGCCGCGGCACTCGATGCCTGGCAGCGCGGCCGGACCGGTTATCCGATCGTCGATGCCGGCATGCGCCAGCTCTGGCACACCGGCTGGATGCACAACCGGGTGCGGATGGTGGTCGCCTCCTTCCTGGTCAAGCATCTGATGATCTGGTGGAAGCCGGGCGAGGCCTGGTTCTGGGACACGCTGGTCGATGCCGATCCAGCCAGCAACACCGCCAGCTGGCAATGGTCGGCCGGCACCGGCGCCGATGCCGCCCCCTATTTCCGGATCTTCAACCCGGTGCTGCAGGGCGAGCGGTTCGACGGCGACGGCGCCTATGTCCGCCGCTGGGTGCCCGAGCTTGCAAAACTGCCCGACCGCTATCTGCACAAACCCTGGACGGCCCCCGCCTCCGTCCTCGCCACCGCCGGCATCAGGCCCGGCCAGACCTATCCCGCCCCGATCGTCGATCACGATCAGGCCCGCGAGCGTGCGCTTGCGGGATATGCGCGGACCCGCAAGGAGTGAGCCGGATGTACGGTCTGAACGAGATCGAGCAGGCGGGCGGGACCGCCGAACGCCTTCGGCCGGTGGCGGTGATCGGCGCCGGCGGGGCCGGGCTGGCCGCCGCCTGGGCACTGGCCCGGTCCGGCCGGCCGGTGACGCTGATGGAGCGCGAGCCCCGTGCCGGCGGCCACATCAACACCATCGATGCCGGCCCGGCGCTGGGCAGCCCGCATCCGGTGCCGGTCGATACCGGCTTCATCGTCTATAACGAGCGCAACTACCCCAATCTGGTCCGGCTGTTCGGGGCGCTCGACACCGAAACCGCCGCCAGCGACATGTCGTTTTCGGTCAGCCTGGCGGGGGGCGCTTATGAATATCGCGGCAGTGCCGGCGGGCTGTTCGCCGCCCGCCGCAACCTGATCGACATGGGCCATTGGCGGATGCTGCGCGACATGCACCGCTTCAACCGCCAGGCCCCGGCGCTCGCCGTCGACGGCACCGAAAGCCTGGGGCGGTTCCTCGACCGCAACGGCTTCTCGACCGATTTCGCCCGCCGCTATCTGCTGCCGATGGGGGCGGCGATCTGGTCGGCGCCGATCGCGACCCTACTGGAGTTTCCGGCGGAAAGCTTCGTGCGCTTCTTCCGCAACCATGCCCTGCTCGACTATCGCGGCCGGCCGGTCTGGCGCACGGTGGCCGGCGGCACGCGCAGCTATGCCGATCGGGTCCTGGCCCATCCGCTGATCACGCTCGAAACCTCGGCGGGGGCGGAGGCGGTGATCCGCAGCCCGGCCGGGCCGATGGTGAAATGCCGCGGCCGCATGGCCGAGACCTTCTCGGCCGTCATCCTCGCCACCCATGCCGACGAGGCGCTGGCCCTGCTCGACCGGCCCGATGCCGCCGAGCGCCGGGTTCTGGGGGCCTTCGGCTACCAGCCCAACCGGGCGGTGCTGCACCGCGACCCCCGGCTGATGCCCCGCCGCCGCCGGGCCTGGGCGTCCTGGAACTATCTGGGGCATACCGACGGCAGCGGCGCCGAACAGCTGGCGGTCAGCTACTGGATGAACCGGTTGCAGCCGCTTGCGACCGACACCGACATCTTCGTCACGCTCAACCCGCCGGTGGAGCCGCGCGACATCATCGCCGACATCACCTATGCCCATCCGGTCTTCGATGCCGCCGCCATCGCCGCCCAGCCGGCCCTGGCAGGTCTTCAGGGTGCTGGCGGCGTCTGGTTCGCCGGGGCGCATTTCGGCTTCGGCTTCCACGAGGATGCCTGCGCCAGCGGCCTGGCGGCGGCGGTGATGGCCGGCGCCGATCTGCCCTGGCCGGAGCTGCTGGGCGAGGCGACCCTGCGCCGCCTGCCGGCCCTGACCACCCTGCCCGCGCAGATCGAGGCCCGCAGCCGCAGCTGGGCCCTGGCTGCGGAATAGACGGCACTCCCGACGACGCCACGTCTGGATTTGTCCGCGCATTGCCCCCATCCTGAACCCGTGACGGTTCATTCGCTGCAGCCACCGGAGGCCGCATGAGGATCGAAGGCGGGCTCGGATCTGCGAAGGTGATGCACCGGCGGCTGCGGCCGCGGGAGAATGCCTTCGTCTATCCGGCCTTTTACGTCGCCCTGCCCCTGGACCGGATCGACCGGGCCGGCAACGCCCTGTTCGGGGTGGACCGTCTGCGCCCGCTCGCCCTGCTCACCCGCGATCACGGCCCCCGCGACGGCAGCCCCTGGCGGCCCTGGCTTCAGGACATTCTGGACCGTTTCGGCCTTGGCGATCTGGGCACCGGCAACGTGCTGCTGATGACCCATCCCCGGGTCTTCGGGCATGTGTTCAACCCGGTCAGCTTCTGGTTCGTGCGCGATGACGACGGCCGTTTACGGGCGGTGCTGGCCGAGGTCAACAACACCTTCGGCGACCGGCACAATTACCTCGTGGCCCATGACGACGGCCGGCCGATCCAGGCGCATGACCGGATCCAGGCCCGCAAGGTGTTCCACGTCTCGCCTTTCTGTGCCGTCGACGGCCATTACCTCTTCCGCTTCCGGGTGGAAGACGGGGTGATCTCGGCGGCGATCGATTATCATGACGCGGCCGGCCCGCTGCTGCTCACCGCCGTCACCCTGACGCGCCGACCGCTGGATCTCGCCAATGCCGCCCGGCTGCTGGCGTCCATGCCGGTGATGACGCTCCAGGTGGTGGCGCGGATCCACTGGCAGGCGCTCAGGCTCTGGCTGCGCGGCACCAGGTTTCACCGCCGCCCGGCCCCACCGATGGAGGAGACGACCCGATGAGCACGGACAGCCTGTCCCCGGGAAGCGGTTTCGCAGGCCCGGCCGGCCTTGCCGGTCTGGATCTGCCGGGCTTCTTCAGCGGCATCCTGGGGCGCTGGGCCGTGGGCGAGCTGACGGTCATCCTGCCCGACGGGCACAAGGTCACCGCCCGGGGCGCCACGCCGGGCGAACATGCGGTGCTGCGCCTCACCGACTGGTCGGTGGTCCGCCGCTGCCTGAAGCGCGGCGCGGTCGGCTTTGCCGAGGCCTATATGGACGGTGCGGTCGATACCGACGATCTGGTCGCCCTGCTCATCCTGCTCGCCCGCAATGAAGAGGCGATCGCCCGCGGCTTTTCGGGCGGGCGCACCGCGCGTCTTCTGGGCTGGATGGCCCATGCCCTGTTCCGCCGCAACAGCCGGCGCGGGTCGAAGCGCAACATCCACGCCCATTACGACCTGGGCAACAGCTTCTACGCCCTCTGGCTCGACGACAGCATGACCTATTCCTCGGGCATCTACGGACCGGACGGAACCGGCGATCTGGCGGCCGCCCAGGCCGCCAAATACGACCGCCTGCTCGACCGGATCGCCCTGGCGGACGGGCCGCGCGGCGCGCCGGGCCGGGTGCTGGAGATCGGCTGCGGCTGGGGCGGCTTTGCCGAACGTGCCGCCGCCCGCGGCCATCACGTCCACGGCATCACCATCAGCCGCGCCCAGCTGGACCATGCCCGCGCCCGTGCCCGCGACGGCGGCTGGGCCGATCGGGCGCATCTGGAATTCCGCGACTATCGCGACCTTCAGGGCCGCTACGACCACATCGTGTCGATCGAGATGATCGAGGCGGTGGGCGAGCGCTGGTGGCCGACCTATTTCCGCACCCTCGCCGACCGTCTGGCGCCGGGCGGCCGGGCCCTGGTCCAGGCGATCACCATCGACGAGCGGCACTACCAGCGCTACCGGCGCGGGGCGGATTTCATCCAGCGCTATGTCTTCCCCGGCGGCATGCTGCCGACCCGCACGGTCATCCGCGCCCAGGCCGCCGCGGTCGGGCTGACCGTCACCGATGAATTCGCCTTCGGGCGCGACTATGCCCGCACCCTGGTCGCCTGGCTCGCCCGGTTCGACGCCGCCCGCGCCCGCGTGCTCGCCGCCGGGTTCGACACCCGGTTCATCCGGCTCTGGCGGTACTACCTCGCCTATTGCGCCGCCGGCTTCGAAACCGGCCGCATCGATGTGGTTCAGGTGGAGATGGCCCATGGCCGATGACCGACGACGCACCGCCCCCCTGCTCCGCCGGCTGGAAAGCTGGCGGGGCCGACGGGTCTGGCTGATCGGCGCCAGCGACGGCATCGGCCGCGAACTGGCCCGCCTGCTCGCCGCCGACGGCGCCCGGCTTGCGGTCAGCGCCCGCCGCGCCGACGAGCTGGACGCGCTGGCCCGCGATCTCGGCCCCGAAGCCCTGGCGCTTCCCGTCGATGCCACCGATCAGGCGGCCCTCACCGCCGCCGCCGCCCGTCTGGAGGCCGCCTGGGGCGCCGTCGACCATGTGATCTACACCGCCGGCGTCTACTGGCCGATGGGCATCGACACATTCGATGTCGAAAAGGCCGCGAAGATGATCGAGGTCAACCTGACCGGCGGTCTCAGGGTCACCGCCGCGGCCCTGCCCCTGCTTGAACGCGGCAATGCACCGCAGCTTGCCCTCACCGCCAGCGCTTCGGCCTATCGCGGCCTGCCGCGGGCGATCGGCTATGGCGCCTCCAAGGCCGGGCTCTACAATCTGGCCGAAACCCTGGCGGTGGAACTGGCGCCGCGCGGTATCGACGTGCGGGTGGTCAATCCCGGCTTCGTCCGCACCCGGCTGACCAGCATGAACGATTTCCGCATGCCGGACATGATCGAGCCCGAGGCCGCCGCGCGGGCGATGCGCGACGGGCTGGCCTCGCGCCGTTTCCACATCCGGTTCCCGAAGCGCTTCACCGGCCTGCTGGCGGCCGCCCGGATCCTGCCCAGCCGCTGGTGGCTGGCGCTCTCGGCCGGCCTCGTGAAGGGTTGACTGGTGAAGGGCTGATCGGCCGGTAAGGCTGCTCAGACCGGCGCCGCCAGCCGGCGCCGGATCATCCGCAGCACCGCCCCCAGCACCGGCACCCGCTCGTAAAGCTGCGCCGCCGGGTCCCAATGGTCGATATGGGCCAGCACCCGGCCGTCTTCCGCCAGCGTCACCTCGCTCATGCCCTCCAGCGTGAAGGGCTGGGTTCGGCCCTTGCGCCGGGCGGTGAACCGCCAGCGGATAAGGCCCGTGGCGCCGTCTGAGGCGCGGGCCGTGACGCGGAAGCGCGGCGCCTCCAGCGTCCCGAACATATGGGCCAGCAGCGCCTTCACCCGGTCGCGCCCGGTCACGTCGTTGAACGGGTCGGCAAAGCGCAGCTCCGCTACCGCCAGATCCCCGATCCGGTCCAGGCTTTCGGGCGACAGGCTCTCGAAAAAGCTGCACCAGGCGTCCAGCCCGGCATGCATCCGGTCGGTCATGCGAAAAGATCCCCTGTGGCGTCCTTCGGGGCGTCCGTCGGCCGGCCGAAGCCCCGGTCGCTGCCGTGCCGGTCCAGATGGGCCAGGAAATCCGCAGCCTGGCGTCCCAGCGCCGCCACCCGCGCCGGGGCCATCCGGTCCAGCGAACGATAGGCCAGCGCCAGCCGCGGATTGCCGCCCAGCCGCCGGCGGTTGCGGATCAGGAAATCCCAGTAGAGCGCATTGAACGGGCAGGCGCCATCGCCGGTCGGCCGCTTGGGGTCATAGCGGCAGCCGCGGCAATGATCCGACATGCGCGAGATATAGCCGGCCCCGGCCGCATAGGGCTTGCTTGCCATCCGCCCGCCATCGGCATAAAGCGCCATGCCCTGAACATTGGGCAGTTCCACCCAGTCCACCGCATCGGCATAGACCGCCAGATACCAGGCGGCGACCTCCTCCGGCCGGGCGCCGGTCAGCAGCGCGAAATTGCCCGTCACCATCAGCCGCTGGATGTGATGGGCATAGCCGGTGCGGAGCGTCTGGCCCAGGGCCGCCGCCATGCAGGCCATGTCGGTCTCGCCCGACCAGTACATCCAGGGCAAGGGGCGGCGGGCATCCAGCGCATTGGTCGCGGCATAGCCCGGCATCTCCAGCCAATAGATCCCGCGGACATATTCCCGCCAGCCCAGGATCTGGCGGATGAAGCCCTCGACCGCGGCGAGCGGCGCCCGCCCCTCGGCCCATGCCGCCTCGGCCCGCCGGCAGACCTCCAGCGGCTCCAGCAGGCCCAGATTGAGCGCGGGCGAGATCCGGGCATGGAACAGCACCTCCTCCCCCGCCGCCATCGCATCCTGATAATCACCGAACCGCTCCAGCCGCCGGGTGATGAAATCTTCCAGCGCCGTCAGCGCCTGGGCCCTGGTCACCGGCCAGTCGAAACCGGCGGTGTCGCCGACATGGGCCCCGAACCGCGCATCGACCAGCCGGATCACCGCCCGGGTAACGTCATCGGGCGGAAAGCCCGCCGGTGCCGGCGGCCGCCCACCCGCCGCCCTGGCATCGAAGGGCTTGCGGTTCTCGGCATCGAAATTCCACCGGTCGCCCGCCGGGCTCTCGCCGTCATCGGGCATCAGCAGCCCGGTCCGGCGGCGCATCATCCGGTAGAAATGCTCCATCCGCAGCTGGCGGCGCCCGCGCGCCCAGTCGCGGAAATCATTCCGGCTGCACAGGAAACGGGTGTCGGGGCGAATGTCCAGATCCACGCCCGCGGCCGCCCGGATCAGCGCCTGTTCCACCCGCCAGTCGCCGGCTTCGGTCATCACCACTCGCCGGGTGCCGTGCCGGGCGATGGCGCGGGTCAGCTCCCCCGCCAGGCTGCCGGTATTCTCCGGATCGTCGAGTGCGACATAGTCGACCGTCAGCCCCCCGCCTATTGGCCCACCGGCCGCCAGATCGGCAGCGAAATGGCGCATGGCCGACAGGAAGAGCGCGATCCGCACCCGGCTGGACGGCACATGGGTCGCCTCTTCGGCGACCTCGGCCATCAGGATCACATCTGCCTCGCCGGGCTGCGCGCCATCCAGCGCGGTCAACCCCCGGCTCAGCTGGTCGCCCAGCACCAGGCGCAGCGTTCGGGCCATGCGCGGTCAGCTCTTCACATGCAGAGCGCCGCGCCCGCCATCGACCGCGATCACCTGGCCGGTGATCCAGCCGGCGCGGGCCGACAGCAGCAGGGCCATCATCGCCGCCACATCTTCGGGCTCGCCCAGCCGGCGCATGGGATGCAGGCCGGCCAGCGCCTCGGCCATGGTCTCGTTGCGGGTGATCGCCTCGGACATGCGGCTCCGGATCAGGCTCGGCGCCACGGCATTCACCCGCACCTTCGGCGCCAGTTCGGCCGCAAGAGAGCGGGTCAGCCCTTCCACGCCGCCCTTGGCGGCCGCGATCACCGCATGATTGGGAAAGCCGTGCGCCACCGCCACCGTCGACACCAGCACCACCGACCCGCCGGCGGCCTTCAGCGCCGGCAGGGCGCCCGACACCGCCTCGGCGGCGCCCACGACATTCAGCTGGAAGGCCTCGATGAAATCGCCGGCGCTCGCCCGGTGCACCGGCTTCAGCGCAATCGAGCCCACGCAATAGGCAAGCCCGCCCAGCCGGCCGCCGGCCAGCTCCGCCGCCGCCTTCGCCGCCCCGGCCGCCGCACCGGCTTCGGTCACATCGGCCGGCACCGTCCGGGCCCCCAGCTCGCGGCCCAGCCGGGCCAGGCGGTCGGCATCGCGACCCGACAGGATCAGCGCCCGCCCTTCGGCGGCCAGCAGGCGGGCCAGGGCCGATCCCACACCGCCCGTGGCGCCATAGATCAGCACCGGGGCCTCATCCCCTTCCAGGATATCCGTCATCGAACCGCTCCAGCAAACCTCGTCTTCCGGACAGGCAAGCTAGATCTGGCGGCGCCTCCGGAAAGGGTCGACGCATCCGGAAACGACCGACGGCCCGCAGCGTGCACTGCGGGCCGTCGGGGACGCGTCAGGGTATGACCGGTCCGTCGGATCAGTCCTTCAGCCCGCCATAGGGGTCGGCCAGCACCGGGCCGGGATCCGCCGCCCCCTGGGGCAGGCCTTCCCAGCCGCCGCCCAGCGCCTTGTACAGGTTCACCGAGGCGACATAGAGGTTCTGGCGGGTGGTCACCCGCGACAGCTCGACGTCGAGCAGGGTGCGCTCGGCATCCAGCACGTCCAGATAGGCGGCATAGCCGGCGTCATAGCGCAGCCGCGCCAGTTCCACCGTCCTCTGCAGTTCGGCCACCTGGGCGTCCTGCGCCTCCAGCTGGCCCATGGCCGCCGTGCGCGATGCCAGCGCATCCAGAACGTCCTGGAAGGCGGTGCGCACCGTCTGGCGATAGCTGATCGCGGTCTGCTCATAGCGCGACTTCGCCGCCTCGACCTGGGCATCGGTGCGCCCGAAATCGAAGATCGGCCCGGTCAACGCCAGGGCCAGGCCCCAGATGCCGGCGCCGTTCGACAGGAAGTCAGACAGCTGCGTGCTCTGCCGGCCGGCCGAAGCGGTCAGGCTGATCTGTGGGAAATAGCCCGCCCGCGCAACGCCGACATTGGCGGCCGCGGCCGCGATCTCCTGTTCGGCCACCGCCACGTCGGGGCGGCGCAGCAGCAGTTCCGACGGCAGGCCCAGCGGCGGCACCGGCGCATCCGGCAGAACGTCCAGCGCCACGCCGCGCTCGACATCCTTGCCGATCAGTTCCGCCGGGGTGCGACCCAGCAGCACGCCCAGCGCATTCGCCGCCTGATCGCGAGAGCCTTCCAGCTGCGGGATCCGGGCGCGGGTCGATTCCCGCTCCGACCGCGCCTGGGCCAGGTCGAGCGCATCGATCGTGCCGGCCTCGTACTGGGCCTGCTGCAGCTCCAGGGTCTGTTCGCGCGCCGACAGCGTGCGGCGGGCGATTTCAAGCTGCAGGTCCAGCGCCCGAAGCTGCAGATAGGCGTTGGCGGTGTCGGCCGCGACGGTCAGGCGCACCGCATCGCGATTGGCCACCGTCTGCAGCAGCTGGGCCCGCTGGGCCCGGTCGGCATTGCTGAGCCGGCCCCAGAGGTCCAGCTCATAAGACAGCGCCGCCGAGGCCGAGAAGGTATTGGCCAGCTGGCCGCCCGACGCGCCGAAACTCGACGTCTGGTTGCGCTGGGCACTGCCATTGGCATCCAGCGACGGCAGCCGGTCGGCCGAGGTGCCCCGGGCCAGAGCCCGGGCCTCGTTCACCCGCTCCACCGCCAGCAGCAGGTCGTCATTGGCGACCAGCGCCTCTTCCACCAGGCGGGTCAGGGCGGGATCGCCGAAATTGCGCCACCATGTGCCGTCGACACGGGCGGCGGGCAGTTCCGCGGCGCGCGCCTCGGCAGCGGCCTGGCCGCGCTCGCCCCAGCTGGCGCCGGTCTGGATGGCCGGGGGATCCCCGGCCGGGGCCAGTGCACAGGCGGACATCAGGGCTGCGGCCAGAACTGCGACAAGGGGCCGGGCCGCGCGGCGGGGCAGATCGCCCCGGATCACGGGTGCCGCGAGGCTCGGGTCAGCTACGGACATGGGCGCTCTCCGGAGTTTCGGTCGGGGCTGATGCCTGGTGGCGGTCTTTCCGCGACAGCTTCGCCGCCAGTGTATAGAAGGCCGGCACGAAGAACATCGCGATGAAGGTGGCCGCCAGCATGCCGCCGATCACGCCGGTGCCGATCGAGTGACGGCTGGCAGAGCCGGCACCGGAGCTGATCGCCAGCGGCACGACGCCCAGGATGAAGGCGAGAGAGGTCATCACGATCGGCCGGAAGCGCAGGCGTGCCGCCTCGTCCGCCGCATCGATGATGCTCCGCCCCGCCCGGCGCTGCTGCATGGCGAACTCCACGATCAGGATGGCGTTCTTCGCCGACAGGCCGATCAGGGTAACCAGACCGATCTGGAAATACACGTCGTTCTCGATGCCGCGCAGCCAGATGGCGAGCAGCGCACCCAGAACCGCGAAGGGCACGGCCGCCACCACCGCCAGCGGCATCGTCCAGCGTTCATACTGGGCGGCCAGGATCAGCACCACCATCACGATGCCGAAGCCGAAGGCCAGCATGCTCGACCCGGCGGCCGCCTTTTCCTGATAGGCGGATCCGGTCCAGCTCAGCGTATAGCCCTCGGGCAGGGTTTCCGCCGCCACCTGCTCCATGATCGAGAGCGCCTGGCCCGAGCTGAAGCCCGGGGCGGGCTGGCCCATGATCTTGGCGCCGGTGAACAGGTTGAAGCGTTCCAGCATGTCGGGGCCGACGATGCGCTTCGCCGTCACCAGCACGTCGAGCGGGATCATCTCGCCCGAATTGGACCGCACGAAGACATAGCGCATATCGTCCGGCGTGCGGCGGAAGTCGCCTTCCGACTGCACATTCACCTGGAAGGTCCGGCCGAACAGGGTGAAGTCGTTGACGTAGAGCGATCCGAAGGTCGCCTGCATGGTGGTGTAGACATCGGCGATGGGCACACCCAGCGCCTTGGCCTTCTCGCGGTCGACGGCCACGTCGTACTGCGGCACCGCGGCCGAGAAGGTGGTCGACAGGCCGGTCAGTTCCGGCCGCTGCGATGCCGCCTGGATCAGGCTCTGCACGGCAGCCTGAAGGTCGGCGACGGTGCCGCCGGTGCGGTCCTGGACATAGGCCTCGAAACCGCCGGTCATGCTGATGCCCTGAATGGGCGGCGGGTTGAAGGCCAGCGTGAAGGAATTGGGGTCGCTCATGCCGATGCCCATCATCGGGCCGGGCAGGTTGCGGGCATCCAGCGACGGGTCGTTACGCTCGCTCCAGTCCTTCAGCGGCAGGAAATAGGCGGCGGCGTTGGTCTTCTGGGCCGAGGACAGAAGGTCGAAGCCCGACAGCGTCACCACCTCGTTCACCGCCGGGTGGTGCAGGAATTTCTCGGTCAGGCCCAGCGCGCTGTCCTGGGTCCGCGACAGCGACGCGGCCGGCGGCAGATAGGTCTGGGCGATGATATAGCCCTGGTCTTCGTTCGGCAGCAGAGAGCCCGGGATGCGCTGGAACAGCGTCCAGGACGCGAAGCCCACCGCCGCCAGAACCAGAATGGCCAGGAAGGCGCGCTTCACGATCACCGACACGCCATAGACATAGCCGCGGGTCAGGCGATCGAAATTGCGGTTGAACCAGCGGAAGAAGGCCCAGGGCTTGTGCTCGCCCTCTTTCAGCAGCAGGGCGCACAGTGCCGGCGACAGGGTCAGCGCCACGATGCCGGAAATGAACACCGACATCGCGATGGTGATGGCGAACTGCTTGTACATCTGGCCGGTCAGGCCGCCCAGGAAGCCCACGGGCACGAACACCGCGCACAGCACCAGCACGATCGCGATAACCGCGCCCGACACTTCCTGCATCGCCTGGATGGCGGCTTCGCGCGGGTGCAGGCCCTTTTCGCGCATCACGCGTTCCACATTCTCCAGCACGACGATGGCGTCGTCGACCACGATGCCGATGGCCAGCACCATGCCGAAAAGTGTGAGCAGGTTGATCGAGAAGCCCAGCAGATACATGCCGGCGAACGTGCCGATCAGCGACACCGGCACCGCGATGATCGGGATCAGCGTCGCGCGGAAGCTCTGCAGGAACAGGAACACCACCACGATCACCAGCGCGATCGCCTCGGCGAAGGTCTTGATCACCTCCTCGATCGACACCCGGACGAATTTGGTCGTGTCATAGGGCAGCGCGTAGGAGATGCCTTCGGGGAAGCGCTGCGAAAGCTCGCTCATCCGCGTGCTGATCGCCTGGGCGGTCGACAGCGCATTGGCGCCCGGCTGCAGATAGATGCCGATCGCGACCGAGGGCTGGCCGTTGTAATAGGACTGGAAGGCATAGTCCTTGGCCCCCAGCTCCACCCGCGCCACATCGCGCAGCCTGAGCACGGCACCGTTGGAATCCGAGCGCAGGATGATGTCGCCGAAGGCTTCGGCATCCGGCAGGCGGCCGGGGGTCTGGACGGTATAGGTGAAGGCCTGGCCGCCGGCATCCGGCTCCTGGCCGAACTTGCCGGCCGCGAAATTGTCGTTCTGCTCTTCGATGGCGCTGGCCACGTCCGACGGCGTCATGTCGTAGCGGGCCAGCTCATCCGGCTTCAGCCAGATGCGCATCGAATAGTCCTTGGCGCCGAACAGCGTGGCATCACCCACGCCCGGCACGCGCTTCAGCTCGTCGATCACGTTCAGCAGGGCGTAATTGCTGACATAGATCGGGTCGTAGCGGTCGACCGGGGCCGACATCGTTACAACCTGCAGGATCGAGGAGGATCGTTTGTCCACCCGGACGCCCTGCTGGCGCACCGTCTCGGGCAGCAGCGGCTCGGCCGCCTGCACGCGGTTGTTGATGTTGATGGTCGCCTGGTCGGGATCGGTGCCGATCTCGAAGGTGACGGTGATCTGCAGCGAGCCCGAGGCCGAGGCGTTGGAGGTCATGTAGAGCATGCCCTCGACGCCGTTAATCTCCTGCTCGATGGGCGATGCCACCGATTCCGCCAGCACCTCCGGGCTCGCACCCGGATAGCTCGCGCTCACCACCACCTGCGGCGGCACGATTTCGGGATACTGCTCGATCGGCAAAGCGCGCATGGCCATGAAACCGGCCAGCACGATCACGATCGAGATGACCGCCGCAAAGACCGGCCGGTCGATGAAGAAGCGCGAGATCATGCACCACCCTCCGGGCGTGCCGGGGCGGCATCGCCGCCCTTGGCGACCTGCACCGGGGCGCCCGGCCGGACCTTGATCGTGCCGCCGACGATGACGTCGTCACCCGATGCCAGGCCCTGCTCCACCACCCACTCCTTGCCGACGGTCGGGCCCAGCACCACCGGCCGCACGCCGGCCTTGCCGCCCTCTTCCACGACATAGACGAAGGTGCCGTTCGGGCCCTGCTGCACGGCTTCCTGCGGCACGGCGATGGCATTGGGCAGGGTCAGGCCCTGCAGCGACACCCGCACGAACTGGCCGGGCATCAGGGCCTCGTCGGGGTTCGCCACCTCGGCGCGCAGCCGGACGGTGCCGGTGGCCGGGTCGATGGTGCTGTCGGCGAAGTTCACCTGGCCGCGCACCACCTCGTCGCGCCCCTCGACCTTCACCGCCACGTCCAGCTTCTGCTCCCGGGTCGGCGTCGCCGCCATCAGCCGCAGCTGGCGCTGGCGCTCGCTGTCGGGGACCGAGAAGTTGATATAGACCGGGTCGAGCCGGGTGATCGTGGTCAGCAGGCTGTCGGTCGAACCGGTACCGACCAGGCTGCCTTCGGAAACCTGCTCGATGCTGGTCACGCCGTCGATCGGCGCCCGCACCTCGGTATAGCCCAGATTGATCCTGGCGGTGTCGAGCCGGGCCTCGGCCGAGGCCAGAGAGGCGCGGGCCAGATCGCGGGCCGACAGCAACTGATCGCGTTCCGAGGCGCTGATCGCGTTCTGCTGGAACAGCTTCGATCCGCGCGCCCAGTCGCGATCGGCCTTGGCCAGATTGGCGCGGGCCTCGGCGACCGAGGCTTCGGCTTCGGCGACCGCCGCCTTGTAGGTATCGGGATCGATGCGGAACAGCAGGTCGCCCGCCTCCACCCGCGCACCCTCGACATAGGTCCGCTCCAGCAGAATGCCCTGGACGCGCGCGCGAACCTCGACCGACTTCGAACCGGCCACCCGGCCGGCATATTCATAGGACAATGGCAGATTGCGCGGCGTCGCCTCGACGACGCTCACCTGTGCCGGCGGCATCTGCCCGCCCTGCTGCTGCGCCGGCGCATTGGATTCCGCCGCATCACACGCTGCAAGGGCGAGGGCGGCGATCGTCGACAGAACGACAGCGGGGCCGGCGCGTCTGTCGCGCCGCCCGAAACGGTACCGGACCATGGATCTTCCTCAATTCCTGTCGAGACCCGCCGCCTGCCGCTCCCCCGGGGGGCGGGCTGCCGCCGCGGCCTGGATCTTCCGCCCTCACAAAGGGTGTGGCACGAAGGGGGTGGAGGCGAGTGCACTGCACAAGTAATATACGTGCATGAATGTATGTAAAGTGACGTCCATCACGGCATTCGCCGCCGGATCCGTTATTTTTGCGGAAACGTGCTATATCCGCCCCGGGCGCGAACCGCCCGGAAGGCGTGCACGTCGGGGGGCGCGCATGCCGGGGGGCGTGCACGCCGGGGCGCCCCTGATCCCCCCTGCCTGAGGAAGCCGAGACCGATCGTGGCCAGACGCACCAAGGAAGATGCCGAAAAGACCCGCCAGCAGATCCTGGATGCTGCGGCTGCCGCCTTCGATGCCGAAGGTGTGGCCGCCTGCGCCCTGGAACATGTGGCGCGTCTGGCCGGCGTCACCCGCGGGGCGATCTACTGGCATTTCAAGAACAAGTCCGACCTGCTCGACGCCATGCTCGAACGGGTGCGCCTGCCGCAGGAACAGGTGATGCAGGATCTGGCCGCCGGCCGGATCACCGACCGGCGCCCGCTCGACCTCTTCCATGAATCGAGCCGCGACGCCCTCAGCATGATCGTGAACGACGAGCGCCGGCGCCTGGTCTTCCGGATCATCTTCACCCGCATCGACCAGGGGCACGACCACTCGCCGCTGCATGAACGCCAGCAGGCCGACCGGGTGCATTTCATGACGCTGATACGCCAGATCATGGCCCGGGCCGCCACCGCCGGCGACCTCGCCCCCGGCTGGACGCCCGAGACCGCCATGCGGGTCGCCCATGCCATGTTCCACGGCGCGGTGTCGGACATGCTGGTGCTCGACGAATCCCAGCTCGCCGGCGAACTCGCCCTCTACCTCGAAGCCGCCGACACCCTGATGCACACCCTCGGCAGCCGCTACGACCCCAGCCTCAACGGCGGCCAGGGCTGCCTGCTGCGGCCGGCGCTGCCGGTGGATGAGGGGTGATCCCCAGCCGCTGAGGGGCGCGTTGCCCGTCTGACACCGGGCATAGCCGGCTGGAATGACCTGACCCGGCAACTGCCGCTGCCACACCACGGGGCGGGACGTAACCCGACCGGCCACCCACCGGGAAGCCGCCCTTGAACGTCAGAAAAAGACCGCCTATTTTCTGACGCATGACGACGCTTTCCGCCTCTGTTCCCGACCGGATCATGAAGCGCGTCCGCGCCCGCGGACGCGGCAGCGTCTTTACGCCCAGCGACTTCCTCACGGTTGCCGCTCGCCCGTCTGTCGATCAGGCCCTCTCCCGGCTGGTAAAAGGCGGGCAGCTTCGTCGGCTGGCACGCGGGCTCTACGACTTTCCCAAGCTGCACCCGAAACTCGGGGCGCTGTCGCCCGCTCCCGACGAAGTCGCTCAGGCGCTGGCCCGGGAGACCGGCTCGCGGGGGCAGATCGCCGGCGCACGGGCAGCGAACGCGCTCGGCCTTTCGACGCAGGTCCCGGCGCAAAGCACCTATCTCACCGATGGTCCCTCGCGGCGCGTCGTGCTGGGAAAGCGCGTCGTGGATCTTCGTCACGCCTCGCCCAAACATCTGATCGCGCCGGGCAGCCCCGCCGGAACGGTGTTTCAGGCCCTTCGCCATGTCGGCCCCGTTCGGGCGGCTGACGTCGCGCAGATCGCGGCGCGCCAGCTTTCGGCTAACGACAAGAAAAGGCTGGCGTCAACCGCGCGTCACGCGCCCGCCTGGATGCGGCCCACCCTCGTTTCGATCGCCAACGCAGCCACGGCCGATAACGATGGATGATGTCGCCGGCCGGGGCGTCGCCGACGACTATCCGGACGTCTTCGCCGATCCCGACACCCGCGTGACGGTGCTGTCAGCACGGCGCACCTTCTGGGAGAAGGCGACCGCGCTCCATGCGGAGGCGCATCGCCCGGCGGCGTCACCGACGCCGCAGTATTTTTCTCGGCACTACTACGACCTCGCCATGCTTCTCGACACGGACGAGGGCCAGGCCGCCGTCGCCGACCTTAACTTGCTGGCACAGGTGGCAAGACACAAAGCCACCTTCTTCCGTTCGAGCTGGGCCAGCTACGATACGGCCCGGCCAGGCACGCTCCGGCTGACACCAGACAACGCGCGCATCAAAGACCTGAAAGCGGATTATCGGGCGATGGCGCCGATGATGTTCGACCAGACACCGCCGCCGTTCGGCGATATACTAGAAAAAATTGCTGCGCTCCAAGACGCCATTAATAGCCAGGGTCAAACCCAACCAACCTCTTGATAATGATATCATCATGTGATTCCAGTGGTCTGTAACCACGAGGAACACGATATCTCAGCTTTTCCGGTTATCGGACGAACAGTGGGTTCAGCTTGAGCCGCACCTGCCCAAGAACCAGCCGGGTGCCCGGCGTGTGGATGACCGATGAGTGATTTCCGGGATCATCCATGTGCTGCGGACCGGATGTCGATGGTGTCACTGCCCCGCGGAATACGGGCCGTCGACAACCATCTACAACCGCTTCCACCGATGGTCCGGGCGTCGTTTCTGGACGGGCCTGGTGGAGGCTTTGGTAGCATCCGGAGCCGTGACGAAGTCAATGGCGATCGACTCCACCTATGTGAAAGCCCATCGGTCAGCACATGGGGGAAAAGGGGGGCGAACTCTCAGGCGATCGGCAAATCGCGCGGCGGGCAGACAACCAAAGTCCACCTCCTGACGGATACTCTTGGACGACCTCATACGCTCGTGCTCAGGCCTGGAAATGCGTCCGACATGACAGGAGCAGATCTGTTGCTGTCCAGGATTCCGAAAACTCGTTACCTCATCGCGGACAAGGGCTATGACGCCGACAGGCTCCGCGCGTCCCTGCGCGACCGCGGTACCGTTCCGGTGATCCCGGGGCGGACCAACCGAAAACGGAAG